>NZ_CDWRCL010000367.1:2104-2940 GCF_977927575.1 Frankia sp. CcCS3 | reverse complement strand
GCCCGGCGCGGCCCACAGCCATGCCCGTGAACCGTCACCCACAGCAAGATCGATAAAGCAGGTGAATGTTTACCCGAGTTGGCGGACGATGGGCGCCGCGGTGCGGCTGACCGGGTTTTCGATGTCGAGGTCGCCCACGAACGTGAGTCGGGGGCCTTCCGCCGCTACCTCCCAGTGCCGGGAGCGTAACCAGGACGCCCGGATGCTATCGCGTACCCTGTCCGGCTCGATGGAGCCGGTGGTCAGGAACAGCTCCCGTGCCTGCGCAACCTCGGCGCCATAATGATCATGAGCATCTAAGTTGCTCGAACAACCAACCATCTGATGGATCTCCTCCCGCGAACGGCGAACCTCGACGACTCCGGTACAACCGCAGCGTCCGACGTGGTCACGAGCGGTTCCCGAGCGAGGTTAGATCGCCGCCTACCGTCTGGCTAGACCCTGTGCTCCGTCCACTGCCGGGTGCCCGCCGCGCCCGACCAACCCCGGACCGGCCCCCGACCGGCGGCGGTCGCCGGTCGCCTCCACATTGATCTTGTTGGTTGAGCTCTGGCACCTGTCTCAGATTGAGATACCACACACCTCCCACGGGGAGTGTGATGTGGGACATACGAAGGGGCGTGGCGCAGGCATCGGTTCCGGCCGGAAGGAGGGTCGACGCGGATCGGCGTCGACCTCGGTGCAGGCGGGCATCGCCGGTGTCTGCCCGACCCCGTATCGTCCAGGAGGCAGGACGTGAGCCGTCAAAGCTTGACAAAGGCACATAAGAAGATCACGGAGCTGTCATGGGAGCCGACGTTCGCGACGCCCGCGAAGCGGTTTGCCACCGACTATGG
>NZ_CDWRCL010000367.1:0-1643 GCF_977927575.1 Frankia sp. CcCS3 | reverse complement strand
GTCTCCGAAGAAGGACCCGCTCAAGCAGATCTTGCGCTCCTACTTCCCGATGGAGGAGGAGAAGGACAACCGCGTGTACGGCGCGATCCGCGGCAACATGTTCCGCCAGGTCCAGCAGCGATGGATGGAGTGGCAGAAGCTCTTCCTGTCGATCATCCCGTTCCCGGAAATCTCCGCGGCCCGGGCGATGCCGATGGCGATCGATGCCGTCCCCAACCCTGAGATCCACAACGGGCTCGCGGTACAGATGATCGACGAGGTGCGTCACTCGACGATCCAGATGAACCTCAAGCGCCTGTACATGAACCACTACATCGACCCGGCCGGCTTCGACATCACTGAGAAGGCGTTCGCCAACAACTACGCCGGAACGATCGGCCGCCAGTTCGGTGAGGGCTTCATCACTGGTGACGCGATCACCGCGGCGAACATCTACCTGACCGTCGTCGCCGAGACGGCGTTCACCAACACCCTGTTCGTCGCGATGCCGTCCGAGGCGGCCGCCAACGGCGACTACCTGCTACCGACGGTGTTCCACTCGGTCCAGTCCGACGAGTCCCGCCACATCAGCAACGGGTACTCCATCCTGCTCATGGCGCTCGCCGACGAGGCCAACCGGCCGTTGCTCGAGCGCGACCTGTGCTACGCGTGGTGGAACAACCACGCCGTGGTGGATGCCGCGATCGGCACCTTCATCGAGTACGGCACGAAGGACCGCCGCAAGGACCGCGAGAGCTACGCGGAGATGTGGCAGCGATGGATCTACGACGACTACTACCGCAGCTACCTCATCCCGCTCGAGAAGTACGGCCTGGTGATCCCCCATGACCTGGTCGAGGAAGCCTGGAACCGTATCTACAACAAGGGGTACGTGCACGAGGTCGCGCAGTTCTTCGCCACCGGGTGGCCGGTGAACTATTGGCGGATCGACCCGATGACCGACGACGACTTCGAGTGGTTCGAGTCGAAGTACCCGGGCTGGTACAACAAGTACGGCAAGTGGTGGGAGAACTACAACCGGATGCGTTACCCCGGCCGGAACAAGCCCATCGGAGTCGAAATGAAATAACTTGCGCGTTTCGAACCCTCCACAGGTCTGTGACCTGCGATGATGCTCTTGATCACGTATTTGTTACTTCATTACGTCCCCATCGCGTTCGAGAACGTCGACTACCAGTACCCCCAGCGGTGCTGGACGTGCATGGTGCCCTGCGTGATCCGCGAGGACACGGTGCATGACAAGGTGGACGACCAGTGGCGCACCTACTGCTCCGAAGCCTGCCACTGGACGGACAAGGTGGCGTTCCGGCCAGAATACCAGGGCCGCCCGACGCCGAACATGGGCCGCCCGACGCCGAACATGGGCCGGCTGACCGGCAAGCGGGCGTGGGAGACGCTCTACCACAACTGGGATCTCGCCGATGTCATCTCCGACCTCGGGTACGTCCGTGATGACGGCAAGACCCTGATTCCGCAGCCTCACCTCGAGCTCGACGACCCCTCGAAGCTCTGGACGCTCGACGATGTCCGCGGCATCACGTTCAGCAGTCCGAACGTCGCACTCAACGAGATGAGCGACGCCGAGCGTGAGGCAACGATGGCGGCCTACCGGGCCGGCGGTCGGCCGGCACCCGTTTCCTAGG
>NZ_CDWRCL010000366.1:2247-2792 GCF_977927575.1 Frankia sp. CcCS3 | reverse complement strand
GCCCACCCAGACCAGCCGCCACCACCTCCCGGCCCAGGAAAAGATTGGCCACGACATTAAGCTCAGGCGCAAGAGCGAGATCCTGATAGAGCATCTCGATTCCCAGCCTCCGCGCGTCACCGGTACCGGCCAACCGCACCGGCCGGCCATCGACGAAAACCTCACCCTGATCGGCGCGATGCCAACCCGAAAGAACCTTGGTCAGCGTGCTCTTGCCCGCGCCGTTGTCACCGACCAGGCCCACGATCTCGCCGCGACGAACCGTGAGGTTCGCCCCCCGCAACGCCCGCACATGCCCGAACCTCTTGTGAACATCACGCACCTCCAACACGACCGGCGCCTCCACACTCACGCCGAACCCACCCCAGCCAGCCCCCGCACGCCCCGCACACCGGGAACATCGACGTTCTCCCCACCCCACCCCACCCCGCCACCGGCAGGGCGCCGACGGCAACCACACCGGGGCATGCTCGCCCGCCGAAGACAAACACACATCCACACATGGAAGACCCCTCTCACTAAAATGCTCGACTTAAATGCGGTGC
>NZ_CDWRCL010000366.1:0-1936 GCF_977927575.1 Frankia sp. CcCS3 | reverse complement strand
TCGGTGATAACGTCGCCGGTCGCGGCGGTACGCATCGACGCCAACGTCTCGGTCGTCGACCCGGTGTGGCTGATCGCGAAACAGGCGTCGCCCGGGCCCAGCATCCGCGCCGACACGTGCTGGACGTGCACATCCGCCGGGTAGACGGCCGGCAGCACCGCATCGGCGACCCGCCGCTCCGCCGGCGATAGGCCCGGTAACCGGGACCTGATCAACTTCGGCGCGTCACCGGTACCGACCGGCCCGGAACCCCACTCAACATCGCCGACCGGCCCGGAAAGTCGCTCAACCACTCGGCTGACGCTAGGTGCCACCCATGAACCCCGAGGGGCGCACAGGCAAACGTAGGAAAAAAATTCGTATGATGGCCATCTTATGGAACATTGTTCCTTCGCGTGTGGCGATAGGGCCATCCGCGCAGCGGCCACCTCGGCGACCCGCCACCCTCAACAGGGCGTTGTTGCGTTCGAGGGCTCTGTTTCGAGGGCTCTGGTACGTGAGTCGAGGCCAGGGGGCCGCGTCGGGCCAGTACGTGATCGGGCGATGGCCCGTTGTCACCATCCTCCGCTGCCAGTGTCGGAGTTCGTCGGGTTCCGGTTACCACCGGAGGTGATCGTCCTGGGGTGCCGGCCCGCACCGTCGCGACCCGATCCGCCGGGACCGGGCTCGCCACCATTACCGCCTCGGCCACGTCACCCGCAGCCCAGACCTGGCTAATCCACGTCCGCCAGGCTTCCGCGTCGTCTCCTTCGCCGCCGTCAGGCCAGTCCGTGGCCGTCGGGGTGCGGAAGGTGAGGGCGGGAAGGACGAGTTGCCTGGCGGTCAGTCCAGCGGGTCGCGGGGGTGTGCGGGGGATCCGGGTGGGCTGGTGACCTTGCGGTGGATGTGGCCGGCGGCTTTCCGGGGAGGCCGGTGGTCGGTGCGTAGGACCAGGTCGAACAGGTCCAGGCTGGCTGTGGCGAGGTCGGTTTTCGTCTCGTCCCAGACGGCCAGCCGGTCGGCGAGGTCGGTGTTTCCGCGTTGGCGGGCGCGGGCGGTGGTGACGTCGCGGGGGCACCAGAGCAGGACGGTTGTCCAGCGGGCCGGGTATTCGGTGTGCAGGGCGTGGATGCCGGCGACCTGGCCGAGATGCACGACGGGTATCCGGCCGGCGGCGATGATCTCGTCGAGGCGGGGCCGGTCGACGGCGTCGACGTTGCCGTACCGCTCGTTTGTGTACAGGATCAGGCCGTCGTCGTGCAGCCGGGCGAGTTCGTCGGGCGAGGCGACCCGGTAGGGGGCGCGGGCGTTCGCGCCGATTTTCAGTCGGTCGAAGTGTACGTACCGGTCGTCGAGCGTGGTGAGGGCGGTGGTGATGGTGTCCTTTCCGGCGGCGGGTGGGCCGTAGAGGATGATCGCGTCAGGAGGCATCGCGGACCCGGCTGGCCAGGCGGCGGGCGTGCTCGGCGAGGTTGGTGCGGGCGTGGCGGCTGTTGTCGACCACGTAGTGGGTGCAGACCGGCCGCTGGTCGGGGACTGGCTGAATCTCTCGATGGAGGAGGCTATGCGGTCCTGGCCGCCCAGGGCGTCGGCTATGTCGTCGCGGTGCAGGAGCTCGGCGGAGACGGTGTAACGCTGCCAGGCGGATGCGGGATCGGTGGTCATTCATCGCTCTTCGGTCGGCGGCAGATCAGGACAAGCTGCGTAAGCGGATCAGCACGGTGAGCATAGCCGGGGGATGTCCTCTCGGCATCACAAGTCCGGATCGAGCGGTCAAACAGCGCCAGACAGGTGCCGACCTGGTCATGTCGCCGGGACGGCGGCGGCGCCGGAATGCCGTCGATCCATGCTGTCTCGGCATTCCGTGGTCGTCCGCTTCCGGTGAGTCTTGTTTTTGGGCTCCGTCTCTGCGGCCAGACGAGCGGACGCATGCCATCCGGCAGTAGCCGTTAGTACT
>NZ_CDWRCL010000365.1:0-2536 GCF_977927575.1 Frankia sp. CcCS3 | reverse complement strand
CCCGGTAAGAGTGCCTATGACCGGTCTCACCATACGAGAGATCATCGGCCGAGTCGACAGGCCGACCTTCCTTGATCGAATCGCGACAAGCGGCGCGGATTTGCTGGTCGTGCCGTCAGGCGCACCAGACCTTCGCGGCTACGTCGAGATGGCCCTGCGAAGCGGATTCCCCGAAGCCGCACTGCACCTCTCGGACCGCACCCGCGGCTACTGGCTGGAAAGCTACCTGGATCAGCTTCTCACCCGTGACGTCGAAATTCTCCATGAGAACCGTGACCCGTATCGCCTACGACGATACTTCGAGGTCCTGGCTCTGAAATCCGCCGGTGTAGTGAACAGCAAGACGCTGTACGAAACCGCCGGAATCAACGCGAAGACCGCCGACGCATATGATCACCTACTGAGCAACCTGCTCATAGGAGTCGAAATGAAATAACTTGCGCGTTTCGAACCCTCCACAGGCCTGTGACCTGCGATGATGCTCTCGATCACGTATTTGTTACTTCATTACGTCCCCATAGTCGAGGCGCTTCCTGCATGGACGACGAACCGACTCAAGCGGCTTGTCCGGACGACGAAGAAGTACGTCGTCGATCCCGGACTGATCGGCGCTGCCCTTCGCCTCGACGTCAACGCGACGCTCCGAGACGGCGATCTCCTCGGTCGGGTCCTCGACACCTTTGTGGCCGCGCAGGTTCGGGCCGAGCTTCCAGCCGGCTCTAGTAGAGCCCGCCTTCACCACCTGCGGCAGGAGGCCGGACGCCACGAGGTTGACATTCTCGCCGAGCTCGGCGCCGAGCAGGTGATCGGAATCGAAGTGAAGGCCGACGCGGCGCCCGGCAAGAATTCGGTACGTCATCTGACGTGGCTACGAGATGAACTCGGTGAACGCTTCATCGCCGGTGTGGTACTACACACCGGGCCGAGACTGTATCAACTCGACCCGAAGATCTTCGCCGCACCGATATGCACACTGTGGGGTTAGAACGGATCTCGCTCTGTCTTCGGCTCAGAACGGCTTAGGAGTAGAAATGAAATAACTTGCGCGTTTCGAACCCTCCACAGGCCTGTGACCTGCGATGATGCTCTCGATCACGTATTTGTTACTTCATTACGTCCCCTTAGAGCACAGGATCGACCATACGACTGGTCCGGCTGCCCCGCGATCGGGGAGAACATCGGCACCCCGGCGTCCACGGACACCACGGACGCCGCCGCCTCACTGGTAGTGACCCCCAGCCGTCCGGCGAGCTGACCCCATGACGATCCTTCCCTATGGACGGGGAATCTCGACTTCGCTGTCCACGGAAGCGAGATCGTTCCAGTAGGCTTCGCCCGGCATGACCGGACAGTGCCTGTCGCCGGGTTCCACCGGTTCGTGCGGCCGGCCGCGACACCGCCTTCCAGCCGCTCCGGGTAAGGCGTCTGACCACGCTGACCGACCCGGCGACTTCGCCCACGACTCAGGAGCGCGTACACATGAGCGAACGGCTGGACGGCACCGTTGCCCTGGTGACCGGTGCGAGCAGCGGCATCGGTGAGGCGACCGCCCGCGAGCTGGCCCGGCACGGCGCCGCGATGGCGCTGGTCGCGCGGCGCGGCGACCGGCTCGAGCGCCTCGCCGCCGACATCACCGGCGCCGGCGGCACCGCCCTCCCCCTCCCGCTGGACATCACCGACCAGGCCCAGGCCGTCGACGCGGTGAAGCGCACCGTGGCGGAGCTCGGTCGGCTCGATACCGTCGTCAACAACGCTGGGATCATGCTGCCCGGGCCGATCCTCGACGCACCGACCGAGGAGTGGGACCGGATGGTGGCCCTGAACCTGCAGGGCCTGCTGTACGTCACCCATGCAGCGCTGCCGCATCTGCTCACTGCCGCGGACGACGGCCCCCGCCAGGTCGCGGACCTGGTAAACATCAGCTCAGTGGCGGGGCGGCACGCCACCATGGGCGCCGGCATCTACAACCTCACCAAGTTCGGGGTGAACGCGTTCACCGAGTCGCTGCGCCAAGAGGTCACCGCCCGGCACGTGCGCGTCTCGGTGGTCGAACCGGGCTCCGTCGAGACCGAGCTGAGGTCCCACATCCGCGAGGAGATCCGGAACATCGTCATGCGCCGCATCGCCGACATCGAGCCGATGCAGTCCGAGGACATCGCGGACGCCGTCGCCTACATCGTCACCCGGCCGCGGCGGGTCGCGATCAACGAACTACTCATGCGGCCCACCGAGCAGGTCGGCTGACACCGTGTCGCGCGGGAACCCCCGGCGCCCACCGCCGGCGGCGGACCCCCTCCTCCGGGAGGAAGGGCCGGGGTTCGGGAAGAGCCCCGCTGCTGGTAGCGGTGGCCCGTCTATCCACTCAGTCGTTGGGCGAGGTATGAGCCATCAAGATTAGCCACGTGCCACAACGAAACGGCCAAGTTCCCAACAAATAGTGAAGTCGTGGCCTGCTGGGTAGCGGATGTGGCATCCACCTCGGTGGCGGTTCTCGTTACGCGACGGCCGGCTACTCGGCGGCCGTCCCCCTAGGGCC
>NZ_CDWRCL010000364.1:0-2539 GCF_977927575.1 Frankia sp. CcCS3 | reverse complement strand
CCTCAAACCCGCTTAACTTCGAAGAGCCCGGATACCCGGACCGCGCCGATGCAGCGGTCCAGGAGATGCGTGCAGGGATGCGCGCATCGCTGACCGGCCCAGCGCTCACGTGGAACACCGCCGAGGAAGATCTCTACACGGCGATCGCTGTGTCCCACCTTCCAGGCCGCGGACGGATGGCGGTCATCCACGGCACCCGCGCCGCCGCCACGTTCGGCGACGACTGGCAGGGTATTGGCCTTGCGCATGTTGCGGTCGCCCGTGGCCACCTCGATGGGGACAGGCCCGCCCTGGACGCGGCGGGAGCCGCCGGGCTGGACGCAGTCGCAGCGATCCAGACATGTCCGAATGCGGTAGTCGAGGACCGCATCCGCGAAATCGCCGTCCCTCTGAGCCGAGCGGCCGGGGACGATCCCACCGCGCTGGAGTTCACCCGTCGAGTTACCGACGTCTGACCCCTGTCGCCCCTGGTGCCGTGGCGCCGCCGGTGCGGCGGGCCGCACCACCTATCTGTCAGGAGGCCGTACCTGTCGAGACCCAGACTCGTGTCTCGTTAAGGGCCTCCTTACGGAGGAGGGCATCGCTGAGGTTGATGCCGCACCGGTTCGCGATGGCGCACACGAAGATCAAAATGTCAGCGAGCTCCTCGTCGACGGAGCCGACGACCGACCCTGTCGCGGTGCTGAGGTTCTCGCTTTTGCGGACGGCTTTGAACAGCTCACCGACCTCCTCGCCCAGCAGCAGAGCCTGCTCCGTGACGCTGCGCTCGGAGAACCCCCGTTCCTTCTCCATGGCGGCGACGTACTGCTGGAACTCGGTCAGGTCAAAGCCGGCGGCCAGCGGACGCATGGCGGTGGACCTTTCTCTGCGTGAGGTGTGAGCCCGGCCGGTGTTGCTGGGAGAGTCAGATGGCCAGGGTGAGCTGGTTGGGGTCGTGGCGGACGGCGGTCGGGGTCCGGTCGCGCCAGCCCGTGCGCAGCGCGGCGGTAAGCGTATCGGCGGCGGCGGCGACACCGCGGGTCAGGGCGGTTCGGTTGCGGACGACTGTCGGAATGACAGTTCGGGTGACGGGGTGCCACGCCCACGTGCCCTGGACCTGCCCGTCGAGCACGATCGTGGGTAGCGCTTCACCGATCTGATTGAACGCCTGTTCTGTCGGTAGGCCGCCCAGATACCTCTCTCGGGTCTCGAAGTACGCCTTGAGCGCGACGTCTTCGTGGGCGAGCAGGTGTAACCCGCTCGTGTAGGCGGCGGGATCGGCAGCCAGGAACTGTTCGTACCGGGCGGTGGTCATGTAGGCCCGGGCTGGGCTCCACGGTGTGGTGACCTCCAGCCACTCGGCATCCGAGGCGTTCAGCGCGGCGGTGATGGCGGTCCGGGACAGGGCCGACCACCACGTCGCGTCCTTGAGAGTCGCTGGCCCATACCGGTCGAAGTAGGCGTACACCAGCGTTCGCGTCGCCTTTCCGGGATCCTGCGCGACGTCCAGGCCGGGGTGGACGTCGGAGGTCAGCGCGAAGGCTCGGCGTTCTGCATTCCAACAACCGGACTGGTTCAGGTAGGTGAGCAATCCCTGTTCCCACGCCGTTTTCACGGCGACGCGGACGGCCGCGACCGGCTCGCCGCAGGCGGTCAGGACTGCTTCGATCTGCCGCACCGGCACCGGGCCGCCCGCGAGCAGCCGCATGAGCAGCCGGGTCACCCGGGTCACGACGGGCTGGGACACACCGGCGTTGACGGCCATTCGGGCGGCGTCGCGCAACCGGTAGCGGGCGGTCGCGGCATGCGCGACGGCCGCCAGATCGAGCGGTAGAAGATGCAGCGTCTTGCGCATGCACCGCAGCGTGGTGAGGCCCGACTGGGGGGCGAATAGCGATGTCGCGGCTTCGGGGCTGGCAGCGCGGGCGAGGACGGTCGCGAACGGACTGGGTAAGCGCGCGGCGTGGAGGCCCAGCCCGGCATATGCGATCTCGGCGACGGACGACAAACGATGATCGGGATGCAGCCCTTGCCGGGTGAGCGTCCAGTTCCACAAGTAGCTGGCCTGGTCGGCTGTGAGCGTGACGGCTCCGGCGGTACGGGGAGCGACGGCGACCACCGCAGCACGCTATCAGCGGTCCGTCGCCCCGCCATGCACGGGCCTGGCCGAGTCGGGTTCATCCCTGTGCATTCCAGTGGTCTTCGACGAAGTGGCGTAGCCGCTGGTAGGAATCTTCGGTCTCCTGCCACTGCTCCGCGGTGCCCCACCAGTGCCGGTTGTTGTGGTGGATGTGGAACTTCGACCAGTCGCGGTCCCAGTCGGGCTGGGTGTGCGTGCCGTGCAGCGCGTACCGGTCGGGATCGGCGTAGACCTGTGTGCCAGGCAGGGGGACGAACCGGAACAGCGACACCCGGCTCAGGGACGATCCCAGCTCGGCCAGCAGGCTCATCGTCTCCGCGGTGGTCTCGGCATTCTCCCCGGGGAAGCCGTGGATGATGAACGCTTTGCCCTCGATCCCCGCGTCGGCGGTCGCTGCGAACGCCGCTTTGATGGCTCTTC
>NZ_CDWRCL010000363.1:0-2548 GCF_977927575.1 Frankia sp. CcCS3 | reverse complement strand
AGGCAGGACGGTGCTGGGTGTGTCACCGGTCAGTGCCGACGGGCGCACGGCGGTGGCTCCGGTAATCATGAAAGCGTCGGCGCTCGAACTCGACCTCGGCGCGATCAGACGGGTCTCGGCCACGGCCCGGTCCTACAGCGGCCCCGAGCTTCAGGTGGAGTTGGGCGGACCGGGCGCGACCGCGCTCACCTCGGCCGGCGTCCCGATCCGACCGCTGCTGGCCGCCCTCGCCGTCGCGCTGGCGGTCTTGTGCCTGACCCTGCGTTCGAGGGTGGCCGCCATGATCGCCGCGGTCGTCGCGGCCATGGCCACCGTCACCACCGTGGCCGTCACGACGGTGCTGTCCCACTACGTCCTGACGACTCCCTTCGCCGCTCTACTTGGCGGCATGATCGCCCTTGGGGTCAGCCTGGGCGGGTCCGTCCTGGTCGTCTACCGGGCGCAGACCGCGTTGGCGCGGGGCGTGAGCCCGGTCGACGCGGCCACCGAGGCGATGGTGAAGTCGGTAGCCGCCCTGGCCTCCGGTGGCGTGTGCCTGAGCGTGGCGATGACCGGGGTGCTCCTGCTGAACCTGGGCCCGTTCACGGGAGTCGTCCTCGCGGCCGGGGTGGCCGGGGTGCTCAGTGCCCTGGTCACCCTCACGCTGTTGCCGGCGCTGCTCGTCCTCGGCGGCACCCGGATGCTGGGCTGGCTCGGACGGCATTCCCTGACCACGACGGGTCGTGGCCTACCGCACCGGCCGGGCGTGCGATCGTGGTGGGCCAGGCAGGTGGGGCGTCACCCGGCTGTCGCCGTGGCCGCGGCGTGCGTGCTGCTCGTCGCCCTGGCAGCGCCGGTGGTCACCCTGCGGCTCGGTGGCGGCGACGCGGGCGCGGAGCCCACGTCGGCCACCGCGCGGCGCGCGTATGACGTGGTCAGCCGCGACTTCTTCAGCGGTCTTAACGGGCCGATGCTCGTCGTCGTCGACCGGGGGGAGGGCAGCCGGACCGTCACCGTGACCGACGTCGTCACCGCCCTCAACACGACGCCGGGGGTCAAACACGCGTACGCCTCGTTCGACAGTCCCGAGTCGGGCCTGGCCCTGATCCAGGTGCTGCCGCAGGCGGGTCCCCGGTCGACGGACTCCTACGACCTGGTGCACCGACTGCGGAACGACGTCCTGCCGGCGGTCCTGCGGCCCACCGTGATCCGCGCCTACGTGGGCGGGCAGGCGGCGTTGTTCGCCGACATGGCCGCGGATTTCCGCGGCGCGCTGCCGATGTTCGTGTTCGTGGTCCTGCTCGCGGTGGGCGCGCTGACCTTCCTCACGGCCTCCTCGCGCGTCACTGCCGCCGTACTCGCCGTTTCGGAGCTGTCGTGCGGCCTCGCAACGGTCGGTGTCCTGGCGGCGCTCTTCCAGCAGGACCGTTTCGCCGGGAAACTGGGCCTCCAGGCTGGTCCGATCGAACCGTTCATCTTGGTCTTCGTGCTGGTCGTCGGGTTCGGCCTGTCCCCGGGCATGAACCTGAGCCTGCTGAGCAGACTGCGCGAAACCGATGCGCCAGGCTGGCGGGCGCTCGAAGGCGACGCGGTCAGCCGCGGCCACGCCGACGTGGGGCACGTCGTCCTCACCATGAACCTCATCATGATCCTGGCGTTGTCGGTGGTCATGGCGCAGCCGTCCCGCACGCTGAAGCTGCTCGGGGTGGGTCTGGCGGTCGGTGTGGCGCTCGACGCGTTCGTGGTGCGAGCGGTCGTCCTCCCCGCGCTGGTGCACCTGGATCGGCGCCGCGAAACCGCTGGCGGCGTACCCGCCCAGCGCCGGCCGGCGAGGGTGGCCACGAGGTCGTACGACCCGCCGTCGGCGCCATCCCATGCGGGCAACGGCACGCGCGGCGGCCGTTTTTCCCGGAGGAGTACATAGGGATGGGGCCCGGGCGTGTTGCGTTCCGGGGAACGTTCCCGGGCGACGTTCCCCGGAACGTTGCCCGGGGAGTGGTGCGGGCTAGGCCCCGGGGGTCTGTTGCATTGCGGGACAGTACGGTAGGATGAACCCGGCCGGATCGGTGATCAGATCGCCCGCATGAGCTCGGCGAAGGCAGCCGTCAGCCGCACCTACGGGTCGGCGTCGACGTCAGGTTCGTAGTGTCCGCGGCGAAGATTCCGCACGAACGCGTGTCCGGCGCTGATCGTCTGGGCGGAACGGAACCCAGCGCGTAGCGCGGGTACCACCGGACCGCGAGCACGATCACCTCGGGTGGGAACCGAAATCCGTGAACTCCGGGACCGGGACAGGCGGACAAGGGCGGCAGCGAGCCATCATCCGACCATGCCCCGATGTCGGCGCGGCCCCCGGCCCCCGCCGATGCAGCAGTCCCTACTTCCCCGTTATCGGTAGGTAGGGCCGCGCGAAACCTTCAAAAGTCAGATCATCCGAGGCCTCGCGGTCCACCGGGTGGTTGTCCTTGCCGCCCATCCAGTAGTTTCAGATCCGAGCTGAATGCGGCGTCGCCGTGTCGATCTTCGGATGGTCCGTCGGGTTCCCGGTGCCATTGTGCTGCTCAGCTAC
>NZ_CDWRCL010000362.1:0-2551 GCF_977927575.1 Frankia sp. CcCS3 | reverse complement strand
CCCGCGCCGACGGGCTCCACCGGCGCACCACCCCGTTCGCTGTTCACAATGGTGGCTGACGCGGCCGTCGTGTACCGGGGAAGGGTACTCGCCGCTGCCTGCCTGCTGGTGGTCGTGCTGCTGCCGTGGAATGCCGGAATCTACGACCAGCTTGCCACCGGTGGTTTCTACGCACCGGGCGATCCGTCGACGCGGGCCGAGCGGCTGCTCGACGAGGAGTTCCCGGACGCGCCCCCCGACGTCGCCATCATGCTGACGTCGGCCCCGGGTATCGACGGGCCGATCGCCGCCCGCCTGGGCCGGGAGCTCACCGGGCGGATTGCCGCGGAGCCGGGGGTGACCTCGGTGCTGTCGTACTGGCCGGGCGGGCCCAACGAGGCGAGCCCGCTGCTGCGTGCGAAGGACGGCCGGTCGGCCCTGATCGTGTTCCGGCTCACCGGTTCCGAGGACCACATCCAGCACCGCCTGAACGCCCTGCACGACCGGTACGCCCACGACGGCCCGGGGGTCCAGGTCCGGTTCGGCGGGGCGTCCGCGGTCATGCGTGACGTGACCGAGCGCAGCCGTGTCGACCTGGCGCACGGTGAGCAGATCTCCGCTCCGTTGGTGTTCCTCGTGCTGCTCTACGCCTTCGGCACGGTCCCGGCTGCCCTGCTTCCGGTCCTGGTCGGCGTGGTGTCGGTGGTGTCGAGTCTCGCGCTGCTGCGGCTGGCGGCCCCGCTCACTGACGTGTCGGTCTTCTCGGTGAACCTGACGACCGCCCTTGGATTCGGTCTCGCGGTCGATTACAGCCTGTTCATCCTGCGACGTTTTCGGGACGAACAGGACCGCGGGCTGCTCCCGGCGGCGGCGCTGCGCCGGACGCTGGAGACCGCCGGGCGCACGGTGTTCTTCTCCGGGGTGACGGTGGCGCTGTCCCTGACGGCCGCGCTGGTCTTCCCGATCTATTACCTGCGTTCGTTCGCCTTCGCCGGCATCATCGTCGTCGTCGCCTCGGAGGTGGCCGCACTGCTCGTGCTGCCCGCGGCGCTGATGGTCCTCGGTGACCGCATTGAGCGCGGCAACGTCCGGCTGGCGTTGTCACGCCTGAGACGTTCGGGGTCACGCCCGAGGCGCTCGGGTCGCCGGCGGTCCGGCGGCCACCGCGTGGGGGCCGCGGCGGCTGGCCGCGGCTGGTCGGCGCTGGCGCGGCGGGTCATGCGCCACCCGGTGTTCTTCGGTGGGGCCGCGATCTTCGTGTTGGTGCTGTGTGCCGCGCCGCTGCGCCACCTCAACCTCGCGCTGGCCGACGACACGGTCCTGCCGGCGACCGCGGAGGCTCACGTCGTCAATGACGCGATGCGGGAGGACTTCGTCGTCTGCCTGCCCTGCCAGATTCCGATCGTGGTGCCCGGAGTGGACGCGCGGGACCCGGGGAACGCCGAGAAGCTGACCGACTACGCGACCCGGCTGTCCGCGCTGCCGGGTGTTGCCCGCATCGACACCGTCACCGGCAGCTTCCTGCGGGGCGAGCGGGTCGGTGCGGTGCCGAAGACTCCGATGAGGTACGTCGGAACGCATCGCGGCGCCTGGCTGTCGGTGTGGCAGACCGACAGGTCTCCGCTGTCCGAGCCGGCGAAGGACCTGGTCCGGAGGCTGCAGGCGACACCGGCGCCGTTCGGCGTCCTCATCGGCGGACTCGCGCCACACTTCCTCGACACCTCGCATTCCATCAAGCGGAGTCTGCTACCGGCCTTCGCCGTCGTGATGACGGCGACCTTCATCCTGCTGTTCCTGTTCACCGGCAGCGTGCTCCTTCCGCTGAAGGCGATGTTCCTCAACACGCTGAATCTCGCCGCCACCGTCGGGCTGCTGGCGTTCGTCTTCCAGGACGGGCACCTGACCGGTCTGGTCGGCGACTTCCAGGTGTCGGGCACGCTGGAGATGACCAGCCCGGTCCTGATGTTCTTCATCGCGTTCGGGCTCAGCATGGACTACGAGATCTTCCTGCTCGCCCGCATCCGCGAGGAGTACCTGCGGACGGGAGACAAACACGATTCCGTCGCCCGTGGGCTGGGGGCGACCGGTCCACTGATCACGAGTGTGGCGCTCGCTCTCGTCGTGGTCATGGTCGCGTTGTCCGCATCGGACATCAGCATGATCAAACTGGTGGGTGTCGGGCTGACCGTGTCGATCGTGCTCGACGTGACCCTCGTCCGAGCGATCCTCGTCCCGGCGTTCATGGCCCTGGCGGGCGACTACAACTGGTGGGCTCCCGAGCCGTTGCGCCGTCTGCACGCGCGGTTCAGCCTGCGGGAGGACGGCGACGAAGCGGCCTCGCGCGCGGGGGACCTCGGGCTCGGGGGACCCCCCGACCCCGGCAACCGCATGACGACGAAGATCACTTATCGGCGGGGGTGGGGGGAACCCACCCGCTGGACCCGGCCTCCGGCCGGGCCGGCCCCGACCTGGCACTACTACCTGCGCCCGCGGCGGCGCGCGGACGGTGGGCCCTTACCGGCCATGATGGGTATCCGGGGTTTCGCACTCGACGGCATCCGCGCCGCAAGCT
>NZ_CDWRCL010000361.1:0-2560 GCF_977927575.1 Frankia sp. CcCS3 | reverse complement strand
CAGCGCACGAGGTCCTGCTGTTCACCGATCTGGCTAATCCGACCAGCAACGGCGTGTATCAGCAGCTTGGCTTCGAGCCTGTTGGAGACCGCGTAGCGATGCTCTTCGCGTCAGCACCCGCGCCTGGGAGCTGACCGGAACATCAAACTCGCGGACGACCGGTCTGACGAGCTGGATCGATGACCACACGCGGGGCCTGCTTGCCACGGGACAGCCGAACGTCGCTCGGCGCGCGGCGGCTGGATCGGCTGGATCTGGATCGGCTGGATACAGTCTGACGGTGCTGATCATTCAGGTTGAGCTGCCATGATGGGGCGGACCCACGCCCTGAGCGGGGCGGTGGTTTGGCTGGCCGCCGCACCCCTGCTGTCCCGGGAGCAGTGGTTGGGCTCGCACGCGGGGTCCTTGTCCTCGTCCCAGGTGATCGCCGGCGCGGTGGTGTCCGCGGGCGCGGCGCTTCTGCCCGACATCGACCATCCCAACGGTCGGATCGCCAACACCTTCGGGCCGGTCACCCGGGTTATGTGCAGGTGGATCAGCAGGGCCGCCGGTGGCCACCGGCACGCCACCCACTCGCTCCTCTTCGCGCTCGGCATGGGCGTGGTCATGGGCCTGCTGGCTGCCCGTTTCGAGTACGGATGGTGGGCCGCGCTGTTCGTCCTCGTGGGCTTCGGGCTACGTGGGCTCGGCCTGGACTTCGAGAAGCACGAGCACTGGTCGTCCGTCATGGACTGCGTGACCGCCGGGGTCGCTGTCTTTCTCATGCACGGCATCGACATGAGCTTCGCCGGCTACGCGGTCACCCTGGGCTGTCTCGCCCACCTGGCCGGGGACTGCCTGACCCCGCGCGGCTGCCCTCTTCTCTGGCCGGTCACCTGGCGGATGGAGACAGTCCTGGTTCCCCGGACGGACGGCAGGATCGAACACTGGGTTGTCGTTCCGCTTCTCGCGGTTGCCGCGGTAATCCTGACCGTGCGAGTCGTGACGGGCGACGCCGTGTCCCACTGGCTCACCGCCGGTTGAGACACCCGGTCCAGCACCCGCTGGGCGGCGCCGGCGTAGGTGGTGTGCCCGTTGGGGTATTCGGGGTGTGCCGGTGGCGGCGTCGTAGCGATGTGGCGTCGTATCGCTGTGACGCCGTAGCCGGCCTCGGCCTACCCCACCGCCGGTCATCACGGTCATCGCTGGCCGGGGTCGGATGATGCCGGATCCGGTCCGGTGCCCACCGTCGGTCGGGACCGTCGTCGGTGCAGGTCCAGGCAGACGCGCACGTAGGCAACGACCACGATCAGCGCGGCCAGCGAGCGGACGAGCCAGGTGAGATCGTCCGGGTAGAGGACGCCCGCAAGGTCATGATCGATGAAACCGCCCTGGTAGGCCGGTTGACCATCAAGCCGTCGCAGATACTTCTCCAACGGGGTCAGCGGACAGGTGAACCCGATCGTGATGATCGTTACGCCCCAGATGATGGCGGGCACATGCAGCCAGCGCCGCCGCCGGACCAGCAGCCCACCGAAGATGATGAACGCGATCCCGAGCAGGTGGGCCACCACGACGAGGTCGGCGAGAATGTCGTACGTCATCGCTGCTCCCTGTGCGCTACGGTACGCCGACCGCGCGGGATCATCCCGGCCCGGACCGCCGGAACCCGGGCACACGGTGGACCGGGCATACGGTGGAGAGGTGAATGCCGTGAACCCCGTGAATGCTATCGACCGGGTGGATGTCGTCGACGGGGTGGACGGGGTGGACGGGGTGGACGCCGTGGACGGCGGCCCGGGCCCGGTCCCGGTGACCTGGCCTGAGGCCCTGCTGCGCCTCGACGAGGATCTCGTCGACTACGAGGTTGCCATGGCGCGGATGCGGGTGATGGTGCGGGAACGGATCGACGGCGTGCGGCCGGACACGCTGTGGTTCCTGTCGCATCCGCCGGTCTACACCGTCGGCAAGCGGACTCCGCCCGAGCACCGCCCGCTCGCGGGGCTGGGCATCCCGGTTCACGAGACCAACCGGGGTGGGCTGCTGACGTACCACGCCCCCGGCCAGCTGGTGGGCTACGTGATGTGTCATATCGGCGCAATGAACGCGGTGGTGCCGTTCCTGCGGCTGTTGGAGGCCCGGTTGGTGGATACGGTCGAGGCGCTCGGCATTCCGGCCGAGCGGCGGGACACCCCGCCCGGGTCCGTCGAGCTCACGGGCGTCTGGACCCGCCGGACCAACCGGAAGATCGCGTCCATCGGCCTGCGGTGCACGCGCAAGGTGACCAGCCACGGATTCGCGCTCAACGTCGACTGCGACATGCGGCCATGGGCCTGGGCAACGCCCTGCGGCATGCCCGAGGTGGAGATGACCGCCGTGCAGCGGGAGCTGACCGACGCGGGGCGCGCCGTCCCGAGCATGGCCGAGGTCCGCGAGATCGCCGCCGAGATGCTCGGCGCACGCAACGTCCCGCACCCCCCGGCGCCGAACCTGAGCTCGGGGAACCTGGGTACGGGGACCCGAGCCGGCCGAACCTGAGTTCGGGGGACCTGGGTACGGTCGGTGGCCCCTGGACCGTTAC
>NZ_CDWRCL010000360.1:623-2805 GCF_977927575.1 Frankia sp. CcCS3 | reverse complement strand
CCTTAGGCGACTCGAGTTCCGTCTGACGTGATGACGAGGCGAAAAATCCGTACTCGTCGCCAGGACGCCGCCGACGACGTGGGTCAGGTAAGAGCATCTGCCATGAGCCCGCGCAAGCCGTACCCCAGCGACCTGTCGGACGCCCGCTGGGACCTGATCGCGCCGACGTTACAAGCCTGGCGGCAGGCCCGGCTCGACCGCCGACCCACCGGCCAGCCCGCCCGGGTCGACCTCCGCGAGGTGTTCGACGTGATCCTCTATCTCAACCGGACGGGAGTCCCCTGGAAATACCTGCCCCACGACTTCCCGTCGCACAACACCGTCTACTTCTACTACGCCGCCTGGCGGGACGAGGGCATCTTCGCCCAGCTCAACTACAGCCTGACCGGCCTGGCCCGGGTCAAGGAAGGCCGCACGCCCGAACCGACCGCGTGCGTCCTCGACACCCAGAGCGTCAAGACCTCCACCAGCGTGCCCCTGACCAGCCAGGGCACGGACGCCGGCAAGAAGATCGTCGGGCGGAAGCGGGGCATCGTCACCGACGCCCTCGGCCTGCTGCTCGCCGTGACTGTCACCGCCGCACACCTGTCGGACAACACTCTTGGAATACGCCTGCTCGACCAGGCCAAGAACACTTGGAAGGCGATATCCAAGACCTGGGTTGACGCCGGCTTCAAAAATACCGTGATCGAACATGGTGCCGCCCTGGGCATCGATGTCGAGGTCGTTCCCAGAAACAGCGGGACCCCCGGATTCCACGTCGTCAAACGGCGCTGGGTCGTCGAACGGACCCTGGGCTGGATCATGATGCACCGCCGCCTGGCCCGCGACTACGAGACCCTCCTCGCCAGCTCCGAAGCCATGATCCATATTGCCGCGATCGACAACCTCGCCAAGCGCGTAACGGACGAAGCCGCCCCGACTTGGCGAGGCACCTACTAGCACGCAAGCCACATTCAGGACAAATCAAACGCCACTCAGACGGCGTCAAAGGCTGAGGCGTAGCGGAACACTCCGGGGGTTCGGCCGGTCCAGGTAGTCAGCGTGCGGATCTGGAAGTGCTGGGCCCAGTCGGGGTTGGACGGGAGCACGCCGAGCGGTTGCGCAAGCTGAAAACCGAATCGCTGGTAGTAAGTGGGGTCACCGAGCAAGACGGCTGCGGGTGAGTCCAGGGCGTCGGCTGCCGCGAGCACCGCGTGCATCAAGGCGCTGCCGACTCCGCGGTGCTGATGGCTGGGGAGCACGCCCAGGGGGCCGAGCCCGAGCGAGGGGTGCTCATCGATGTGGGCGCGGCTGCCGACCACGTGACCGACGACGTCACCGTCAATCTCGGCCACGAGGGACAGGCCGGCGACGACATCGCCGGCTGCGCGAAGTTCGTCGACGAGCCGTGCTTCGGCGGCAACCGAGCCATCGGCGGTGGCGAAGGCGGCGTTGTGGACGGCGAAGATCGCTTGCTGGTCGACAGACGTCTCTCGTCGTATCAGCACGACGCCAGGATTCTGGTCGACGTATGTCTGGGCAAACGGATTTGTGGAGATCACCTCGTGCGGGCGGGCCGGGCGCACCACCCCAGCCCGATGACCACATCACGCGATCATCACGTGATGACCGATGCGGCAGAGGTGCCGGCGGGGATCTGTGGCTGTGGCTGCGGCCGAACTCGGCATCCATGGAACGGACCTCGGGCAACTACGCCCGCAGCATCGGCATCGCCGTCCGCAGCGGCGTCCCCAATCGCTCTCAACATCCTCGATCGCATCCGAACTGCATCCATGCTCAGTAACGGACGTCGGACATCAACTCGCGCGAGAACCAGAAGATCCTGCTCAACTATCCCGGCAGCACCCCGCCGCACGCGTGCATGGGCCGTCTACTGATCGTGCGGCGCGGGCTTGCACCTACGCTGGCGTGCCTGCACGCGCGTCTTGATCAAATCGTCGTGGGCAGCTTTGACCCCAGCTCGCTCGTCCGCTTCTGGGCCGGGCTGCTTGGCGGTGAGCCGGAGTCCGTCAGGAGCGCCGTACCGCCGAGGTCCGACAGAGACGGTAGAGGCGCACCGGCAAGGCGGGCCTCGACGAGCGGCTGAAGGGGGTCGCGAGCGATGACAGGCACTGGCTACTCCTCCCAGTCCGCTCCAGCCCTGGCAATAGCATGATCTAGCCGGCGCCAGGGCCCTACC
>NZ_CDWRCL010000360.1:0-404 GCF_977927575.1 Frankia sp. CcCS3 | reverse complement strand
AGGCAGTACGTTCCATCTAGGCTGGCTTGGGCGGGGCTGGGAGAGGTAGATCGTGACGATGATGCTGACGGCCGGGCGGGGTCTGGCCGATGATGGTCGGGTGGACGAGTCCGAGCCGGTGGTGGGGCGGCCTGACCCGGAGGTCGAGCCGAAGGCGAAGCGGCGGACGTTCACGGCGGAGTACAAGGCGCGGATCCTCGCGGAGTACGACGCGGCCGAGCATGGTGAGAAGGGTGCGATCCTGCGTCGGGAGCGGTTGTACTCGGCGCATCTCGTGGAATGGCGGCGGGCGGCGGGCGAGGGTAGGGTCGCGGCGTTGTCGAGGAAGCGTGGCCGGCCGGCGGCGGACCCGCGGGACAGGGAGATCGAGCAGTTACGGGCGGAGCTGGCCCGGAAGGACAAGG
>NZ_CDWRCL010000359.1:0-2597 GCF_977927575.1 Frankia sp. CcCS3 | reverse complement strand
GGAGTACTACGGTCGAATCTCTCCGGGTCAGCTGCGCGCGCCGCGCGCCATTCCTTAGCTATGGTTGAGATCATCGAAGGGGCAGATCCCGTCTGACGGCTCCTGCTCGACGGATGGGACCAAAGCCTCGCGACCGCGGGACGCAGTCACGAGACCCGGACCGTGTACCGCAAGGCGGGCGTCGCGTTCGTCAACTGGCTCGCGGCACTGCCGCCGACGCTTGGCTCGACGCCGCCGACGGCGAACAGACGCTCGCTGACCATGTGGGCTGGACGACCACCCAGATGATCAAGCGATATGGTGCCGCCGGCCGGGCCCGCCGCGCCCAGAACGAGCACGAACGCCTCGGCCTGGGCGACCGGATCTGACGCGTGATCGCGCACGGAGCGCCGAACGACCCCTGTAGAGGGCCGGGCCGACAACTGCCGCCACTGGGACGGGTGTGACGTACTCGCGACTGCCGGTGGTTCCCGCACCCCTACAGCGAGCCGCTCCCGATCATGGCGATATCTCGACCGGAGTCAGGGAGGTGCGGGTCGCGGTGTAGATGAAGGGGCCGGGCTTGCCCAGGAGGGCTTCGATCGCCCGCCACTGGCACATGACGATCTCCAGTTGGTCCCAGGTGCCTTTCGCCTCCTTGCCGGCGAGCGATACAAGACGGGCGCTGTTCTCCCGGACGGCGTTGATCTCCGATCGTCGGCCCTGGATCGCACTGTCTCGGGTGATGGCGAGCCAGCCGTGTTTGGCGGCGGTGGGAATCCAGACGTCGTCAAGGGTCGCTACATCAGTGATGGGACAGGCTGGACGTTCGCGTTTGAATCGTGTGATACCTGGATCGCCGGGGTAGGTTACGTCCGGCCGTAATCTACCCAGGAGCTTGCCGAGGCCGAGCAGGTCGGCATCGATGTAGAACCGGACGATCGCAGGCCTGAGCCGCGTCACGCCGCCCGGGCGGAGTACTCGTAGGCAAGCGCCCAGCGGACGTCTTGCGCCGTGAGGTCGAAGGCGTTGGCGATCTCCTCGACGTCTTCGTCTGCCTCGACGTGCTCCCACAGCACGACCGTGCTGATCCCGCCGATGGACGGGCTTCCGCCACGCAGGTTCGGGATGCAACGCACCGGGGAGTCGGTGTCGTCGTGTGGGCGCCAGGCCGCGGCGAGGTCGTCGTCACCCCAGTCGATCCGCTGGATGAACGCGTCGGCGGGGGGCAGCAGCAGCATCTGGCCACGGACGTCCGAGACGAGGCAGAATTCGGGAGCGAGGCCAGCTTCGTCCTGCGCCTGGAGCACGAGGGTCTTCCCGGAGACCAACGGTCTGCGGTCCGCGAGCGGGTAGGGGACGCCGAAGTCGTCGCGGAGCTTGTCGATGAACGCACGTAGCTCGGCCATCGGCACCCTGCGCTGGCGGTACTCACGCAGCAGCGCGGCTTCGACGAACTCACCCCAGGTCACGGCGGCCCCGCGGCCGCGGGGTTCCTGACGGATCACCGGCCGGTACAGGCGACCGCGCCGCTCGCCGCCCTCAAGCCAGTAGACGAGAGTGCTCTGCGGGACCCGCAGTAGCGCCGCCGCCACCGCCAGCGAGTACATCTCCCGGTCCAATACTGATATCACAGTTTTCCCCCACAATGACGCTTTCCGCCCCACAATCGAATACGAAGCATGACAGTTTGTGTTCTGGTTGGGGTAGCGTATCGGCTCCACCAGGCCAGCTCGGTGTTTCTGCCAGGTCGACTGGCCATACATGTCGCCTTGCGGCACTCTCAGGCCCCCGTCGTACCCCGCGGCCGGGACCTCGACGCGTCAGTCCTCGCCACGCCACCCCGGGCGGTTGGTGTCGAGCCATGCCTCGACTTCGACGACCGGGGCCCGCAGCCGTATCTGGTGACCGAGTATGTCGAAGGACCCACGCTGCATTCGTGGGTCCGGCGGACCGGCCCCGATGCGTGGCTCAACCCTGGAGCAACTGGCGATCGCCCACACCCGAGTTCCGCCGCAGGGTGCTCGACCTGATCGACACCGGCCGTTCAGCTCTCCTCGAAGCCCGACTGGTCGAACTTTAAGGTCCCGGCGTTCTCGGAGACGGTGCGGACTTGGCCTTCCTCGAAGCCGGTGCTCTTCGTGGCTTCGATCTCGATCTTCACGACGAGCTCGGTGCCGTCCTGGCGGAGGTTGGCGATGATCTCGTCGGCGACGTTCTTGAAGTCGAGGGCGATCTTGTCGGAATTCAGAGTCTTCACGCCGTAGAACCGCGTCTTGACCTTGCGATGGTAGACGCCCGGGTGGTCGGGGTCCGGTTTGAAGGGCTTCTTCGCGTCGTCCTCGCTCGGGCTCTCCGTCAGGCCCGGCGTCGCCGGGACTTCGGCGTCGCGCTGCTGGGCGGCGATGTCGGGACGCACCAGGAGCAGCGAGTCGGTGGCCGCCGGTGCGGCGCCCTTGTCCTCGGGCTTCCAAAGTCCGAGGTAGCGGCCGGCGGAGTCGTCATAGCCGGCGGCGAGCGCGAAGGCATCGGTCTGCCAGATCATCGGCAGGTCGATGATGCCCTCGTTGAGAACCGTCCTGTCGCGCAGGCGAGGCATGTAGGGCCTGTTTGGGAAG
>NZ_CDWRCL010000358.1:0-2598 GCF_977927575.1 Frankia sp. CcCS3 | reverse complement strand
GGCCCTAGTGGCACGTAGGAGGGCGGTGATAGCCGAAGATGCGCTGGCTGGTCGGGCGTCAGACTGGACCGCCTCGTCGAGCCGCAGCCCATCCCCGCCCTTCGCGACCGCGACCCCACTGGCTACGAACGGCTGCGCCAGGAACCAGCATTTATCGCATTCCGGTTCCGCAACATCAGCCCAGGATGAGCCGACAGGACCGGGACAGATCTACGATCTGAAACATGATAACCCTCGGTCACCGATCGACCGAAAGACAGGGCTGGCCGCCTGGATGAGCTGGTCGGCCTGCGGGCAGGTGGCCGCCGAGACGTCAACGATCGTAGGCGATGCGCTCGAGCCCCATGGCCAGCCTTTCGAACTCCGCCGGATCGGTATAGACGTGCGCGCTCGTGCGGAGGACCGGCCCGGTGAGATCCCGGGAGCGATCCACGGGGATGGCACTGGCGAGCACCCGGTCTTCTCGGTAGAGCCGGTCCCGGACGGCCACCGGATCGGTGCCGGGGGGCGGTTGCATGGTGATGATGCCGCATGGCGAATCTGGGTCCTCGCGCACCCGCCAGCCGCCGGCCCCGTCGAGAAGGTGCCTTCCCTGACCGGCCAGCCGTGCGATGCGGGCGAAGACACGTGACGGGCCGGAATCCATCAGTTCCGTGACGGCCTGCCCCAGGCCGATGCGGGACACGGTCGCCGCCTCGCCTATCCCGAGCCGGGCCAGTCCGGGGAGAGGAACCGGACGGTCGTTGCGGTCGAAGCGTGCGCTGTGCAGGCTCGGCACGGCGATATCAAGAAGATCGACGCTGCCTTTCCGGACGGCGAGAAATCCTGCTCCTCGTGGCCCGCAGAGCCATTTTCTCGACGTTCCGATATAGGCGCTGGCCGCGGTCTGGCTCACCTCGACCTGGCCGAGGGACTGCGCCACGTCGAGTACCAGGGGGACGCCTTCGGCCGCGCAGCGCGCACCGATCGCGGCTGCCGGCTGAACGATGCCCCGTTGGCTTGGCACCTGCGGAAACACCACGAGGTCGAGGTCGGCGAGACCGATGCGCCCGGGTGCATCGGCGCAGGCCACTCCGGCCCGGTCGAGGGTCTCGACGTCGATGACCCCGGTCTCGTCGACGGGAAGATCGACTAGCGAGACCGCGGTGCGCAGCGCCCGGGCGGCGAGTACGAGCATGTTGGACCCGTACTCGCTCGGTACCACGCCGATCCTCGCCCCGGCGGGGAGCCGCCAGGCCATCAGCAGGGTGGCGAAAGCCGCGCTCGCCGAATGGTGGAAGCTCAGGTCGTCAGCGTCGAGTCCCGGGCCCATCAGGCTGACGAGCCTGGCCCGCGTGGCGTGGAGCCCGCTGCCTGCCTCCACCTCGGCGGCGTACGCGCCGAGTTCGCTCTCGCTCTCCAGGTACGCGGTCTCGGCCGCGATCGTGGCCCGACTGGGGCGGGCCGCGCCGGCCGAGTCGAGATGAACCACCGACGACGGTGACCGGGCCGCACGCCAGCGGTGGAAGAGCCGGAGCTGCTCGGGATCGTCGTTCGGCCCGGGATCGTCGCTGTCGGTGAGTCGGCGCTGGCTGGGCTGATGGATCGACGGTGTGGCCACGGGAACAGGGTGACACCTCGACGACACGTGCGGCACCGTGCCGGCGGTGTGGACGTCGTGGCTGCGACGGTGTTTCCGTCGGTCGCGGGTTCGAGCCCCACCCGCCCCACCACAATCTGTAATTATGCCGTTGACCTGGTCAAATAGATAAATTCTATAGGTTCTAACTGTTGATCGAGTGGAAGATGCCCAGGCCGAGCGCTGATCATTTGGTTCGAGCCTTGGACGTACCGGTAGATCTCAACTACAGGCCGTAGTGAGGGTGAGATCGGCTGTCGCCTCGGCGAGGATGTATCCCGGCCGTCATGCACCTATCCGGCGGTCTCCGTCGGGAGTCGGCGGGGTGTTGTCGAGGCCGCGGTCGGTGAACAGTGCGCGGACCCGGGCGTGCCGGTCGGCCAGCAGCGGGAGCTCGTCGGTGATGCTTGCCAGCGTCCCGTCGATGTCCTCGGCGGCATACGCTTCCAGCGCGGCGTGCAGGTGTTTGGCAACGCCGAAGTAGTCGACGACGTGGCCGTTGGCCTTGCCCCGCGCGGTGCGGTTCACCCGGGCGATGGCCTGGAGCAACTCGGCTTCCTTGATCCGCTGGTCGAGGTAGAGCACCTGGTCGACGGCCGCGTCGAAGCCGGTCAGCAGCATCGACTTAACCAGCAGGAAGGCGACCGTACTGGTAGCGGCCGGGTCCGGTGCCGGGTCGTCGAGCGCGGGCAGGGGCTTCTTGAACTCCTCGATGACGGTCTTCTGCCGGCCCTCGTCGGTCCAGTCGCGCCAGTCCTTCTCGTTCTGCTCCCCGGAGATGACCGGGATGAAGTCGAGCCGCGCGATCAGGTCGCGGTACGGCCAGGTGGCGTGAACACCAAGACCAAACGGATCATGCGCCAGATGCACGGCCGAGCAGGATTCCCCCTGCTACGCCACCGCATCCTGCTCGGCTAACGTTCCGTCACCACCGAAAGTGAGCCAGAGCCAGATCCAGATCCAGATCCAGATCTAGTACT
>NZ_CDWRCL010000357.1:0-2649 GCF_977927575.1 Frankia sp. CcCS3 | reverse complement strand
CCCTCCACAGGCCCGTGACCTGCGATGATGCTCTCGATCACGTATTTGTTACTTCATTACGTCCCCTATAAAAATATAACGAGATACCAGAGATGCCACGACCCGGCCGCGGCGAGAGCACCGAAATGGATTTCCGCGCGGCAGGTCGCCGGGTACTGTCGGCATGCCCTGCTATTTTTTCTTTCTTCCGGTGAAATCCGGCTCCGGATCCATCCCGCTGCCCGTGAAGGAACACCGCAACGATGCCGCTTGCCTCAGCCCGGCTCCTGGTATTGCTCCTGCTGCACGAACAGCACCGCGTCGAGCCCGCGGGTGTGCCCCTCCGCTATCCTTCCCCGCCTCCCGCGGAACGCCATCTCGTCCGCGCGGCGACGGCGCTCGCCGCCGGCCGGGCGAAAGGATCGCTGCGGGAGCTGCGGGAGAGCGAACACGACCCGACCGACCCCGATCACCTGGCGGCGCACGAGGCGCTCTACCTCGCCGCGCTGGCTCTCGACCTCAACTGGTCCCCCGATGACGTCGGCGTCGTCCGAGCCTGGGCCACGAGGACGTTCGCTCCGCCTCCGGTTGGGCCCGCCGCGCGTCCCGGTGTACCCGGTCCGCGCCGGGAACGCCCGGCCCACCGGGAACGCCCGGCCCACCGGGCCCACCGGGCCAATTGGGCGCCATCCCAGCCGGCCCCACCCGGCTCCGGGCACTCCAGGCACTCCAGGCACCCTGGTCGGCCGGATTGGCCGGACCAACCGGACCAGCCGGGCCGCCGCGGACCATGACGGACGCCCCGCTGATCGCCTGGACGACGCAGGTCATCGCCCGGCAACGGCACGCACTGCTCGAACCGACGACCGCGGTCATCTGCGTGTTCGGTGCCGAGATCATCCCCGGTATCCGGGTGGCGCGGGCACAGCTGGCCCTGACCGGTCACCGCGTCGACCACCGCGAAACCGACCGGAGGCACGGGCCCGGCCCCCATCGCTTCCCCCATCACCTGCCCTATCGCCTGCCCCGTCACGTGATTGTGCACGGTCACAGCGCCGATCCGGCACGCGCCGCACGGACCGCCGACCCTGCCGGAACGCTCGCAATGCAGGCCCTGGCCACGGCTGACCTCTTCGTCACCCATCTCGACGAGCTCCCGGTGCCACAGGCGGCGGCGTACGCGCGGATCCTGCGGGCGGATCTGCTGTTCCGGGCGAACCAGGAGGCCGAGGCCGGCATGGCGTTGGACGCGGTCGAGGCCGGCGCCGGGTCCGACCACGCGACACTGGCCCATGCGGCGCTGGTGCGCGGCGACTGGGCCGGCTTCCCGGATGGCGGGGCGCAGACGCTCGGCCGTCGGCCCGGCGGGAGCCCGATCATCCAGTCGCGAACGGCCTATCCGGAACGCGCGGAGGAACTGTGGCAGCGGGCCCTGACCGCCTACGGGCGCGCCGGGTCGGAGGGCGGGCGTGCCGCCGGACTGCTCCGGCTGGCCGGGGCGCCGACGGCGGCAGGCCGGCTGATCCTGCGCAGGGCCCGGATCGACGAGGCGGCCCGGCGCGCCCGGGCAGCCGGCAACGAGGCGCTGACCTGGCTGGCGAGAGTGCAGAGCCAGGCCGAGCAGGCGGTCGCCGGAGAACCGTCCGCAGCGGGACTGCGGGCCATGATGACGGCGCTGGCCGACTGGTCCAGGCTGGAGGGGAGCACGAGTTACGGCCGCGGGCTCGGCCGACTGCTGATCGACGCCGCCGACGCTGCCGACGCCGGCACCGCCGGTGACCCCGACGACGTCGAGGCGGCGGGCCGCGAGGATCCTGGCCGGCGGCCGGTCAAGATCGCTTCCCGGGGAAGGGCGGCGGAGTCGACGGCCGGGAACCGCGGCCGTTCAGGGACCGGGCGATCTGCCTGACCAGTTCAAGCTCCGCTGCCGCACCGTCCTTGTCGACGAGATCGATGTAGCTGATGCCGCGCAACAGCCCGGCCGGGTCACAGGTCTCGACGCGGATCGGGATCAGCGTGCGCTTCACGCCGTTGGGATCCGCCTGCCAGGCCGCCTGCCAGGCCGCCTGCATCTTCTCCGAGGCCAGGTAGCTCTTCGACAGCACGGCAAGGGTACGCCGGGACTGCGAGATCCCTTCGTGCAGCAGACCGATCTCGTGCTCACCGGGCAGCGCGTCGAGGGCCGCCAGATGCACCGAATGACCCCGGCCTTCCAACACGCGGGCAATCCAGGAGCCCCAGGCCTCATCGGACGGATCCGCGGAGATGAGGAAGTCCCACTTCTCGTCCGCGAGCGGCCCCTGACCGGAGCCGTTCGACGGGGTCCGCACCGCCGGGAACGGGCGCCCCGGCAGCGTGATCCACGCGAGGCCCTCGTACTTGCCCGCCACCGACACCTCGACTCGGCGGTACTGCGCCGGGTCGAGATCCCGCAGCCGCCCGGCCACCGTACTGCGGTAGAACTCGGACGATAGGATGAGCGCCAGTTCCGCGTCCTTGTCCTGTTCCAGCAGCTGCCGGACGGGGTCCGCGTCGACCAGCCGGGCGGCGACCACCGCCGCGTCGCCGACGAAACCACTGCCGTCGATACCCATCTCGCCCTGGTGCAGGGCCAACCTCAACCGGATTCGACCGGTCTCGTCACGTCCCCGGTTGTAGGGCCTGTTTGGG
>NZ_CDWRCL010000356.1:0-2654 GCF_977927575.1 Frankia sp. CcCS3 | reverse complement strand
GCCTAGAAACGAGTACGTCCGAGCCGAGTACGTCCGGATAAATCCAGGTAAGTCCCGGCGTCGGCGGGCGAGGCCGGTCAGGAGTGGCCGTAGGGCTCCGGTCCCGGGCCGTCCGCGGTCTCGCCCGCCCCGTTGTCGTCCACCGAACCCGGCGGATGGGCGGCCACGCCCACCAGCTCGACGTCGATCGGCTCCAGGCCGGAGGGGTCCTCGTCGAACAGGACGGGTTCAGGATGCGCCGAAGGAGCCACCAGTGCCTCCGAGTGCGCCCCACAGCCGTGGTCGATCGACGTGACCCGGCCGTCGTCCGGTGCGAGCTCGTTGGCGCAGACGCCGAACATCCGGCCGAGCGCACCCGCGAGCCGCACGTGGAATCCGCAGGTCAGGCAGGATGCGGGCGCCACCTTGGCGATGGATGCGCCCGGGCCGGCGGGACCCGCGTACCAGCGTTCGACCGCTTCCTCCCGCCCGGTCACGGACAGCACCCGGGCCCGCCCCAGACCGAGCTCGATGAAGACGTCGGTGTCGGCGAACTCCTCGGCGTCTTCTGTGCGCAGCGCGAGCCGAGGATCGTCGATGGCGGTCGGCAGCAGGTCCCCGACGCCGACGTCGCCCGGCCGCAGCCGCTCCGACCAGGGGACCCACGGGGGCGCCAGCATGGCCCCGTCCCCGGGCATCAACACGACGTCGTCGACCGTCGCCTTGCGCACCCGCGCGGCTCGGGTAACGATCACCGTCCAGACCCAGCCGGGGTAGGCCCGCGACAGGCAGGCGAACCGGTGCAGGGCGAGGCGGTCCCCCTCGCTCTCGACGCCGAGATGCTCACCGACCTCCGCCGCGGACCCCGCCTCCTCGACGGCCGCCTGCCGGGCCAGGTCAACGGCGGCCGCACAGGTCGGATCGGCCACGGGTGCCCGCCCGGACCGGACCGTCCTACGAACATCGGGAGCATCCACGGGAAGTATTCTCACCCACGAACCCTCCCACCGCCCGACGTGGTCGTAGTGGCGCCGGTCCAGGACAGCGCCGGTCCAAGACGAGGACACTGGGCAGGGTGAACCTGGGCAGCACAGTGGTGAACAGCCTGCGCCGGCTGCGGGCGAGTGTGCGCGGCAATGACGCCGACCGGTCGGGGCTGTCGTCGCTGACGGAGCTGTCGTTCGTCAACGCCGCCGGGGACGCGCTGGTGACCGTCGCGTTGGCGGGTTCGCTGTTCTTCGCCGTCCCGTCCGGCGAGGCCCGGTCGAAGGTCGCCCTCTACCTACTGGTCACCATGGTGTCGTTCGCCCTGCTGGCGCCGGTCATCGGTCCGCTGCTGGACCGGGTGGCCTACGGCCGGCGGACGGCGCTCGCCGCCATCTGCCTGGGCCGCGGGCTGCTGGCGTGGCAGCTCGCGGGGGCGCTCGACGGGCTGGCCGTCTACCCCCTCGCGCTCGGCCTGCTCGTGCTCTCCCGCGGGTTCGGCGTCGCGCGCAGCGCCGTCATTCCCCGGGTGGCCCCGGCGGAACTCACGCTCGTCACGATCAACTCACGGATCTCGCTGGTCAACATCGTCGCCGGGGCGGTCGTGGCACCCGTCGGGTTGGGCATCGCCAACATCCCTTTCGTCGGCTATCCCTGGGTGTTGCGGATCTGTGCCCTCGTCTACATGGCCGGGGTCCTACTGGCGTTCAACCTGCCCGGGCACGTCGACTCCGCCGCCGGTGAGCAGCCACTGCGCGGGCCGCTTCCCTCAAGCGTGGCCCGGCGCGGTGTCGGGACGTGGATCCGGGCGTTCCTCGGCACGCTGCCGGTGGCGCTGCGCGCCGCCCTGGTGCTACGCAGTCTGGTCGGCTTCCTGACGTTCTATCTGGTGTTCCTCCTGCGCACCAACGGCGGGAACAACCTGTGGCTGGGCGGGCTCGCGGTCTGCGCGGGCGCCGGCAGCGGCCTGGGAGTCCTCATCGGCGGCCGGCTCGGCCGGCGCCGCCCCGAGGGCATCCTCATGCTCGCGCTGGTGTTGGCGGCAGGGGGATGCCTCGGTGCGGCGATCACCTACACCAAGTTCACCTCGCTGGTCGCCGCGCTGCTGGCGTCCATGGCGGGGTCGATGGGGAAGCTGGCGCTGGACGCGATCATCCAGCGGGACATCCCGGAGACCACCCGCAACTCCGCGTTCGCCCGCTCTGAGACCGGTCTGCAGCTGGCCTGGGTCGCCGGCGGGGGCCTCGGACTGATCGAGATGCCCGGGATGGTCGGCTTCGCGGTGGCCGCGGCGGCGATGGGGATCACGTTGTTCGTGGAGGCCGGCGCGCTGCGCCGGTCCCGGCTGGCCGCCCGCGCCCAGTTCCGCGCGGACGCCCGGAACCACCCACCCGCCCACAACGATCCGGACACGACGAAACCGCTCGGTCACCCAGGGGTTCCCCCGCAGTCGCCGATGCCCCCGCCGGCACCCAGGCCCCCGCCGGCCCACGCGACCGCGTCGACGCCGCTGCCACCGGCCGACCCGTGGCGGCAGGCCCCACTCCCCATTCCGGCGACGCTCCAGGATCCGACCGGTCCGACCCGGCCTGACCGCCGACGAACGACCCGCGGCCTCCGATGGCGGCGCCACCGATGGATCTGTCGCTGATCTTGTGATCGAACTGGCCCTCTCATGATCGTCTATTGGT
>NZ_CDWRCL010000355.1:0-2704 GCF_977927575.1 Frankia sp. CcCS3 | reverse complement strand
TTTCGTCAAAAAAATCTTCGGCCGGTTCCCGGCTGTTCAGGAACCCATCCGGGCCGGGCTTCGCGGTACCTCGGCACCGAGCGCGTCAGCGGCCGCGAGGGTCGCCCGGCTCGAGGCGAGCAGCTCCGCGGTGACACCGGTGTCGCTGCCGCGGCACATCCGCAGGAAGGCCGCCGCGGCGGCACGATGCCCCTTGTCCTGCGGCCCCTTCCAGGCGGAACGTCCATCGATCACCAGTTCGCGGTAATCGTCGATGCGGACGTGCCGGCTGCCCGCCAGCGCCTCGAGATGCTCCTTACGCACTCCGCGGGGACGGGCGGAACTGTAGGAGATGGCCGACAGGGAACCGTCGGCATGCCGGAGCGTGACCGCCACATCGGGAGCAAGCAACAGCTCGGCCTCCCGCCCGGCAAGCGCCGTCACCATGTCCACGTCGCTGCCGGCGAGCGCGGCGCAGGTGTCGACGAAGTGGCAGACCTCGCCGAGCAGCCGGCCACCCTGGACCCGGTCGTTGTACCAGTGGTCGGCCGGCACCGGCCCGGCGGCGATCCGATAGCTCAACGTGAGAGGACCGTCCCGGTCGGCCAGCGCCGCGCGGGCTGCGGTGACCGCCGGAGAAAAACGCCGGTTGTAGCCGACGACAAGCACCCCGCCGCCGGTCGCCGCCGCCTTCTCCACCCGGTTGAGCTCGTCGAGGCTCAGCGCGAGCGGCTTCTCGCACCATACGTGCCGACCGCCTTCCAGGGCCCGGGCGGCGAGGTTGGCATGTGTCTCATGCGGCGTCGCGATGACGACCACGTCGACGTCGTCGTCGTCCAGCACGGCGTCGGCGCCGGCCACCGCCCCGGCGAACCCGTGCCGGTCCGCGAAGGCCCTGGCCGACCGGCCACCGGCGGAGGCCACCGTGACCAACTGGTCGAACCCGGCCGCCCGGAACGCGGGCAGCAGAACCGATCCGGAGAACGTCCCGGCCCCGATCCAGCCGACCCGACTGCCCCGACGTCCCGCTGGGGCGGATCGCTGGCGGGGCACCCGCGGCCGCGGGCTGACCGACCGGTCCCGGGCCAGGCCCGCGCTGTGCGCCGGTGCGGTCCCGGCCACCGCGGACCCGGCCTGTTCGGGGGCGGCCTGTTCGGGGGCAGCCGACGCCGGGTAGTCGAAACGGATCCCCAGGTACGGCTCGCTACGGGTGGCGACGATCTCGTAGGCCCGCGGCGCCGCGTCGATCGGAAAAGCGTGGGTGACGAGATCATCAACTTGCAGCCGGTCGGCCGCGAGCAGGTCGAGCACGGCCTCCTGGTTGCGTCCCTCGGTCCAGCGGACCTGCCCGGCCGGGTAGTCAACCCCCCAGTCCTCGTAGCCACGCTCGTACCGCCCCGGCCCGTAGGAGCGGGCGAAGCGCAGCGTCAGCTCCTTGTCGTAGAACGGCGCGCGCAGCAGGCCCAGTCCGACGTCACCCACCACGACCAGCTGCGCCCGGTCCCGGGCCAGCGCGGTGGCCCGCATGACCGGTTCCGCCGAGCGACCAGCGGCGCAGATGAGGACCGCGTCGGCACCACGGCCCCGGCTCCAGGCGCGGACCGCGGCGGTGGTGGCCTCGCCGGACTCCCGCAGCGCACGGACACCGCTCGCCCCGGCGGTGACCAACGGAAGATCGGCAAGATCGATGCCGGCGACGTCACATCCGCTGGCGAGCGCGAGCCGGGCGGCGAGCTGACCGACCAGCCCCAGCCCGACGACCACCACCTTCGCCCCGGGACCCACCTCCGCCAGGCGCAGCCCGTGCAGGGCGATGGAGCCGATCGTGGCGAACGCCGCCGCCCCCGGGTCGGCCCCGTCCGGAACCCGGGCGCAGAGCAGCCCGGGAACGGCCTGGAACTCGGCGTGGTTGGCGCGCCCGGCCCCACCCGTGGCGACGAGGTCACCGGGGCGGATGCGGTCGACCGCGGAGCCCACCTCGACGACGCGACCACATCCGCTGTAGCCGAGGGGGACGTCGGCGCCGAGCCGATCCCGGACCGAACGCGCGGCCGGGATGAGACCGTCGGTCCTCGCCTTCTCCGCGACCTTGCGGACAAGGTCCGGACGGGCCCGCGCCTTGGTCAGCAGCCCAGAGCGGGCGAGCGTGGTAACGGCACGTTCCGTGCCGGCGGACACGATCGTCGCAACGGTCGCCACCAGCACCTCGGTCGGACCGATGACCGGCACGGGAACGTCGACGACGCGCACCGCCCCGCCGGACGCCGCCTGCACCACCTGCTTCACCACACCACCTGCTTCACCACACCACCTGCTTCACCGCGTCACTGGGGCGCCGCCGCACCGGCCGACGGTCGGCGCCGGCAGGCGGACTCGCACCCACTCGCGGACCCGTACCGGCGTGTCGGCTCGTACCGGCGTGTCGGCCCGAGTCTTCGGTACGACCGGGGGAAGTGAGGGCGTCGGGGGCGCCCACGCTCGCATCATGCTGCGCAGTGTAGTTGATGCATTACATTCAGCGATGAACATCGGCCTCGCCCATCCGAAGTGTCAGACCCGGAGGAACGGCATGCTCGAAGCGTCGGCCGCCGCGTGCATCGTCACCCTTGCGGCGACCCCGATCGTCATCGTCGGCATGCGCCGGATGGCGGCGATCGACGAGGTCACTGCGCGGTCCTCGCACCAGGTCCCGACCCCGCGTGGCGGCGGTATCGCAGTCGTCCTC
>NZ_CDWRCL010000354.1:1715-2857 GCF_977927575.1 Frankia sp. CcCS3 | reverse complement strand
AGGCGGCTCGTTCGTATTCGTTGATCAAGCCACCGAGGACGGGTCGGCGCTTGATCCGTTCCTTGGTCAGGTCTGCGACAGGGTGGTCGGGCCGGGGCGGTTGAAGGCCACAACCGCGGTGGGGTCGTCGTCCGTTGTAGTGCCGTGCGTACTCGGCCAGAACGGTGCGCAGGTGCCGTTCGCCGAAGATCAGCATCCGGTCGGTGACCTCGGTCCGGACCGTGCGGACGAACCGTTCCGCATAGGCATTCGCCCGCGGAGCCCGGGGTGGGATCTTGATCGCGGTGATGCCGGCGTCGGCGAGGACCGCGTCGAACGACGCGGTGAACTGGCCGGCCCGGTCACGGACCAGGAACTGGAAGTCGGCCGCCCGGTCACCAAGATCCATGAGCAGGTTCCGGGCTTGTTGGGTGGTCCACGGTCCGTCGGGGTGGGCGGTGACCCCGAGGATGTGGACGGTGCGGGAGCCGACCTCGATGACGAAGAAACAGTACAGACGCCGCAGCGTCACCGCGCAGTCCACATGGAAGAAGTCCACGGCCAGCATCGTCGACGCCTGCGTGCGCAGGAACTGTCGCCACGTCGTGTCGGTCTGCCGTTGCGGAGCCGGGGCAGCCCCAGGGACTTCAGGACCCGGCGGATCGTGGAGGCGCTGACCCGGTGGCCGAGCTTGAGGAGCTCGCCCCGGATCCGCTGGTAGACCCACGTCGTGTTCTCGGTCGCGAGCCGCTCGATGAGGGTCACGATCTCCGTGCCGACCGGTGGCCGACCCATCCGCTCTGGATGGGTCCATGTCCGTGTGATCAGGCGGCGGTGCCACCGCAGGACGGTCCCCGGGGTGACCAGCCGGTGCGCTCGCATCTCTCTGGGCAGGAGTCGGATCAGTGCGGCGAGCACCGCCCGGTCCGCCCAGTCCCACCGGGGCTTGGGCTGGGTACGGCGCAGCACCGCGACCTCATGCCGCAGCACCAACAGCTCGATGTCCTTGGACGCCGACGAACGACCGAGGAGAACCAACCAGCCACACACCCGCACGAAGATCAGATAGAGCAGTCGCACGGACATAGCTGACCATCATGCCGACGGTCCCGTACTGTCGCATCAGCCCAGGTCACAGGCCCAAGCCGACTTCTGGCACCCCA
>NZ_CDWRCL010000354.1:0-1564 GCF_977927575.1 Frankia sp. CcCS3 | reverse complement strand
CAGGATCAGGTCCTCGGCGCTCAACGACATAAGCATCGCCAACTGTCGTTCGGGCTTGCCTCGCATCCCCGCGGTCTACCCCAACCCGCAACCGATCGCGAATCAGCCGGCTGGTCGATCGCCGACCACATCCGCGCCGAGCTCCACGGGTTCGGGCACTACCACGAGACCTACGAGAAGGTCGACGGCCGCTGGCGGTTCGCGACCATCCGCCTGTCCCGCCTGGCGTCTCGACCTCACCCCGCTGCCCGTCGCCTGAGCGTCACAGCGCCGCCTCCACGGCGCGCAGGGCGTCCAGCACCGGGCGCAGCGCATCGGCCGACTCGGACGGCAGCTGGAACGGCGTCTCCAGGGGGACGTCGGCCAGGGACGGCTCGCCCGGTCGGGGGCTGGCGGGGTCGTCGGCCGGCATCGCGACGCGGCGGACGGAGTCTCCGTCGCGCACGGTGATGATGGCCAGCATGCTGTCGGGCAGCAGGTCGCCGGTCTGCTGCGCGTGCACCTCCGGGGCCGCGTCGTCGAGCAGGCCGGCCTCGCCGGCCGCGGCGAACACCTGCGCTGCCAGCTGGCGGTCCACCTGGTCGGCCGCGCTCGTCTCCTGCTCCGGCTGGAGCTCGTCGACCACTCGTCGCTCGGCGGAACCGTCGCCCCGGACCGCTACTCGGTAGGCGTAGTGCTCTCCCGGTGTCCCGCCGGTCACCTCGAAGGTGACCTCGGTGTCCTGGGCGCCCTCTGGATCGGCGTCGGCCTCCCCCATGGCCCGCAGCCGCTCCAGGGCCGCCGATCGCGCCTCGGGGGGGAGGTCGTCGATCCTCGTGACGCCCATGGTCACCTCCGGGGGTTCGTCGCTGCGTTCCGGTGGACCGGCGATCGGGACGTGGCCGGACCCGTGGAAGCCGGTGATCCGGTTGTAGTGCCGGGCGACGGGCAAGGTGTTGTTGTCCATCACCGTCCCGGTGCTCACCGGGTTCCTGCTCGGACAGGCGGCGTCGGCGTACTCGTCGGGGTGCCCCAGCATGTGCCCGAACTCGTGGGCGGCGACGTTGCCGGTGTCGGAGGTGTCCCAGAGCCCCATGTTGGAACGGGCGGGGCCCTGCTGGACGCGCACGACGTGGTGCGCGTTCGACCCGACCCACTGCACGTCGAAGGTGATCGGCTGTCGACCGCCGTTGCCGGCGCGGCAGTCGAACCGGTTCCCCCATGTGGTGAGGATGCCGTTGCGCCACGTCGTCCTCAGGGTGTCCATGGTGGCGTTGGAGATGCCGGCGTCGGGGTTCAGCTGGATCCGCACCGTGATGTGGGTCCCGGCCTGGTGGTAGCGCGCGGTCCAGCTGTAGACGCACTCGCTCACCCCGAACGACACCTCGCCGACGGGCTCCGCCTCGAAGACCCAGTACTTCTGCCAGACGTTGCCGTCGGTGCCGCGGACGAAGACGTGCTCGTGGTCGGGGCCCATGGAGCCGAGGGTGGGTTCGGAGGCGAGGACGCCGCCGTCGTTGTGGGGTCCCCAGGGGTGCCACTGACCGTTCCAGTAGGCGCGTTGCCAGAGCTTGTTGTCGTTCCT
>NZ_CDWRCL010000353.1:0-2724 GCF_977927575.1 Frankia sp. CcCS3 | reverse complement strand
ATCAGCGACAGATCCCCGGAACTGACCCGCTTCATCAACGGCGTGCTGGCCCGCGCGATCGCCGACGGCACCTGGAAACGACTGGCCCGGCAGTGGCTGTCGGCACCGTTCGCCCCGCCGCCGGCGCCACCGGTCGCCCGCTACCGGGACTGACCGGTGGTGATCTCTCGGTAGGAGGTGGGCGTGGTCCTGACCCGGCTGCGTCCGGCCCCGTCGCTCCCCATCTCGACCCCGCCCCCGATCTCGACCCCGATCTCGACCGAGGAGTGTGCGTGAACGCGGTCATCCCCTGCCCGGAGCCGGACTGCGAGGGCGTCGTCGAGGACGGGTCGCGGACCGCACCGAGCCGGCTGGGCGCGGGCCTGGTCGAGGTACCCGGGCTCGACGTGCCCGAGCGCGACGTGCCGGACCCGACGTCGATGCTGCTGGCAGACCCGCAGATCCCGGAACGGCGGCGGGCCTGCGCCGGGTGCGGCGCGCCGGTGGGACGCTCCCGGGGCCGCCGGCCCGCGCGTCCCGAGGGCTTCTGCCCGGGATGCGGCCAGCCGTTCTCGTTCCGTCCCACGCTGCACGCCGGTGACCGCGTCGGGCCGTACGAGATCGCGGGGGCCCTCGCGTACGGCGGCCAGGGCTGGATCTACCTCGCCCGGGACCCGGGCGTCGCGGAGGACTCCTGGGTCGTGCTCAAGGGCCTGCTCGACTCCGGCGACCGCGAGGCGCAGGCCGCGGTCATCGCCGAGCGCCGGTTCCTGGCCTCCGTCGACCACCCGGCGATCGTGCGGATCTTCACCTTCGTCGAGCATGCCGGCACGGGCTACATCGTGATGGAGTACGTCGGCGGCACCTGGCTACGGGAGGTGCTGCGCCGGCGTCGGGCCGACGCCGGCCGGCCCGACCCGCTGCCGGCCGCCCAGGCCGTCGCCTACCTCCTCGCGGTGCTGCCCGCCTTCGCCTACCTGCACCGGAACGGCCTGGTGTTCGGCGACTTCACACCCGACAGCGTGATGCTCGGCCGGGAGACGCTGCGCCTGATCGACCTCGGCGCGGTCCGTCGCCTCGATGACGGTGCCGTAGCCGGTGCCGGCTACGGCACCCCCGGCTACCAGGCACCCGAGGTGCCCACCACCGGCCCCTCGGTCGCCTCCGACCTGTTCGCCGTGGGACGCACGCTCGCGACCCTCATCCTGGACTTCCGCGGCAACACCTCGACCTACCTGCACACGATGCCACCGGCGACGGGCCATCCCGTCCTCGCCCGGCACGAATCGCTGTACCGGTTCCTACTCAAGGCGACCGCACCCGATCCCGACCGCCGCTTCACCGGCGCCGAGGAGATGCACGACGAACTGCTGGGGGTGCTGCGGGAGATCGTCGCGGCCGAACGCGGGACACCGGCCCCGGCGCCGAGCCGGCGGTTCACCGGCGACGTCCACCCCACCGGCGAAGGCGGCCTCACCGACGCCGACCCCACCGCGCTGCCGCCGTGGTCGGTGCTGCCCCGGCTGTGGGCCGACCCCGACGACCCAGCGGCAGGCCCACTTACCGCCCTACCGGACCTCGCGCCCGAGCAGCTCGCCGAGCTGCTCGAGGCGACGGGAACCACCAGCGTCGGGGCGCGCCTGCGCCTGGCCGACCTGCGGATGCGCCTGGGCCGGCCCGCAGCCGCCCGCGAGGTGCTCGCCGAGATCGAGGCGGAGGACCCCTTCGAATGGCGGGTGGACTGGCAGCGCGGGCTGCTGGCACTCGCCGACGGCGACACCGCCGCGGCCCGCGCCGCGTTCGACCGGGTCTACGCCGAAGTCCCGGGCGAGCTCGCGCCGAAGCTGGCACTGGCGCGCACCGCGGAGGCCTCCGGCGACCTCCCCCGGGCGCAGCAGCTGTACGATCTGGTATCGCGCACCGACGACGCGTTCACCGGTGCGGCGTTCGGGCTGGCGCGGGTGCGGATCGCCGCGGGCGACCGCGACGGTGCGGTGGCCGCCTACCGCCGGGTACCACCGGCCTCGGCCGCCCACGTCGACGCCCAGATCCGGCTGGCCCGGATACTCGGCACAGTGACCGTGGCCGGCGTCCCCGACCGGGCCGGCGTCATGGCCGCGTCGGACGTGCTGGCCGGCCTGGGCCTCGACCCGGGCCACCGGGCCGCCCTCATCCGGGATCTGCTGACCACCGCGCTCGACCTGGTGGCGGCCGGCACGCTCCCGGTGGATCCGGACGTCACGGTCGCCGGTGCCGCACTGCGGGAACCGGACCTGCGCTTCGGCCTGGAACGCGCCTACCGGGAGCTCGCCCGGCTGGCCGCGACCACCGACGAGCGGTACGCCCTCATCGACCTCGCCAACCGTGTCCGCCCGCGGACCCTGGTATGAACGCCGGACGGCGGCCGGGCCCAGCGCCGGGGCCGCGGGACCCCGGTACATCGCAACCCGGCATGGCGGACCCCGGCCTGGCGCGGCACTGCCCCGGCTGCGCGGCGCAGGTCCTTCCCGACGACCGGTTCTGCGAGCGCTGCGGCGTGGCCCTGACGGCGGCCGGCCGCGAGCCCGGCGACCGGATCGGCGTCGACCTGACGATCGCGGCCGGCGTGTCGGACCGCGGCCTCGTCCACCGGAGCAACGAGGACGGGTTCGCCCTCGCCGTCGTCGGCCCGCCCGACCCAGCCGACCTGCCCGGCCCGGCCCGCCCGGCGGTCGTGGCGGTCGTGTGCGACGGGGTGTCGACGGC
>NZ_CDWRCL010000352.1:0-2752 GCF_977927575.1 Frankia sp. CcCS3 | reverse complement strand
ACGGCCGGCCTTCGATCTTCGCCTCGTGGCGGGCCGGGCACCGGTCGGCGTCCTCCCAGGACGTGCGGGAGGTTCGTGACGCTTCCGGTCTTCCGGTCTTCCGGGCCGTCAGCACCCCGCCCTGTCGGTGGCATCGCCCGTCAGCGGCCGGGAGCGGCGAGAAAGACCCGACCGGTGCCGGTGAGGGTCAACGCGGCGGATCCGGCCAGCAGGGCGGACCGGCCCCCGCGCAACTCCACCGGGGCGACGGTCGTCCCGTTGTCGGCGGTGCCGGTCACCCGGACCGCACCCTCGATGGCCAGCAGCACCACGGGCCGTCCCACGTTCAGGGCGCCGCCGGTGCAGATCGCCTCGGTGAGGGCGAAGTCCCCGACGGGGACGTCCCAGCCGCGGAGCAGACCACCGGGGGAGACCGCGAGAGTACAGGGCATGAGGATCGGCGCCGCGCTCGGAGTGGGATCAAGGATGCGCAGGAGCTCGTCGACATCGATGTGCTTGGGGGTGAGCCCGCCGCGCAGCACGTTGTCCGAGGTCGCCATGATCTCGATACCCAGGCCGGAGACGTAGGCGTGGAGCAGCCGCGCGGGCTGGAAGAGCCCCTCCCCGGGGCGCAGGGTGACGTCGTTCAGCAACAGGGCGGCCGCGATCCCGACGTCGCCCGGGTGCGCGGCCGCGAGCAGACCGATCAGGTCGGCCGCCCGCGCGACGTCATCGGCTTCGACGCCGTCCGCCGCGACGCCGTCCGCCGCGGCCCTGTCCGTCGCCGTGTCGTCCGTTTCGGCGCTGGGCGTCCCCGGCGCTGCCGCGTCGTGCGGGCCGGCGGCGAGCCGGCGGGCCGTCGCCACGAGGTCGCGGACGAGGTCACGGGCGGGTTCGCGCGGCATGGTCAGCAGGGAGCGGAGCACCTGCGCGGCGCCGCCCGAGGGATCGTCGGCCAGTGGTCGGAAGGCGGCGGTGAGGGCCGGTGAGCCCAGCCGGGCGACGATGGCGAGGGTCCGGCCGGGATCACGTACGCCGGCGAGAGCCCGAAACGGGGACAGTGCGACGATTAGTTCGGGCTTGTGATTCCGGTCACGGTAACGCCGACGCGGATCGCCCAGGCCGAGACCGGCCGCGTCGTCCGCGTCGAAGCCGGCCCGGGCCTGCGCCAGGTCCGGGTGCACCTGCAGCGACAGCGCCTTCTCGGCGGCCAGTACCTTGAGCAGGAACGGCAGCTGACCGACGAGGTTGGTGGCCGGACGGCGGATGCCGTCGTCCTCGGCGAGGGCCGTCGCCACCGGATGGGTGCCGAGCCACAGCTCCGCGACCGGCTCGCCGGTCGCGACCGCCCCGAGCAGGTTCGGAATCGCGGTCGGGGACCCCCAGGCGTACGACTGCGCCTGACCGTGCAGTGGCAGGATCCGGGCGCCGGAGGCCGTCGCCCGAGCGGCCTCGTTCCTGGTGGTCACGGTGTTCCTGGTGGTCACGGTCTCCCTCGCGTGGTGGGTGTCCTGCGGCCGGCCAGCCACCGCGGCTCGGCTGTTCCTCGCTGTTACTCGTCGCCCCAGCCGTGGCCCTCCGGGTCGATCACGGCGGGGTCGACCCCCATCATCTCAGCCATCTCGTGGATGATCGCATCGAGGACGAGCTCGGCCAGGTCCTCGCTGTCGACGGCCCGCGCCTCGATCGGGCGGCGGTAGACGACGATGCGCCGCGGGGTGCCCGACCGACCCCTGCCGCTGGCCGGCTGGTAACGAGCGAGCGGGATCTCGTCGTCGGTCACCGCCACCGGCGGTACGTCCTCGACGGCGAACTCGACGTCCGCGAGTTCGGTGGACCACCGGTGGTCGAGATGCTCGACGGCGTCCAGGACGAGATCGTCGAAGCGGTCGCCGCGGGTGGCGTAGGCGGGCACGTCCGGCGGAAGAAGAGTGCCCCGGATTCCACGGCCGCGCCGGTCGCGCCGCCGCCGTGGCGGGATCGGCCGGGCGACTGCCGGGAACCGCTCGGGCTCGCTCACCCTGTCAGCGTAGCGTTCAAGGATGGACGGTCGTCCGTCGATCGCGGTGAACTCCGCGCCGCTTCCGGCATCGCTCGGAGTGGTGCGCCGATCCGTGGGCGCGGTAACGACGGTTTCCGGTCACATCCCTGCGTTTCATCCCCTATCGCTACCAGCTCGAGGACGGTCCATGATCTCAAAATCGCTCTGGATACGTGCTAAAAGAGGGATATTGTATGCGGGCCGCGATGGCATGGTCGACGCCGCGTGACGATTAGTCGTCGCGCCACGCGACACGACCCGAGGTGGTGGCCGTCGTCCGTTCCGGGGGCTACCGTCCGGAACGTGAAGCCTCGGCGCTGCTCCCGCTCGGCCTGTTCCGCAGCCGCGGTCGCCACGCTCACGTACGCCTACGCGGAGTCCACGGCGGTGTTGGGCCCGCTCTCCCCGTACGTCGAACCACACTCCTACGATCTGTGCGGCACCCACGCGGATCGGCTCACCGTGCCGCTTGGCTGGGCTGTGGTCCGGCTCGAGGCCGAGGCGCCCCGTGAGGGGGGTCGTGAGGTGGCCGGGGACGACCTGGAAGCCCTTGCGGACGCCGTGCGTGAGGCGTCCCGGCGGGGAGGGTCGGAGCCCCCGCAGGGTCCGCAGGCCCCACCCCCGGGTGGCCGGCGGGGTCACCTGCGGGCCGTTCCCAGTCCGTCCTGATCCGGAGCGATCCCACCTCTCGGCCGTCCCGGTCATGTGGTCGTCCCGATCTTCCGTTTGTCC
>NZ_CDWRCL010000351.1:0-2785 GCF_977927575.1 Frankia sp. CcCS3 | reverse complement strand
CTTCCCAAACAGACCTAGCCGACGTCGAGCCCTACCTGTCCATGGCGCGACACCCGGACATGTCCGTCTACACCAGCTCGCCGTCGAAGGAGGGCTCCGTCTGGGGCATGACGGCGTTCCAGATCGGCCACTGGGCGCTCAACGGCTTCGGAATGTGGATCATCGAGGATCGGGAGACGGGTGAGTTCCTCGGCCGCGCCGGGCTGTACGAGGAGTACGGCTGGCCGGATATCGAGGTCGCCTGGACCGTCCGCCGGGACCGGTGGGGACAGGGCATCGCGACCGAAGGCGGCGCGGCAGCCCTGGAGTTCGCGTTCACCGAAACGAACCGGAACCGGGTGATCAACATCATCCACCCTGAGAACACGAGCTCGATCCGTGTCGCCGAGAAGCTCGGCCTCACCCTGGCCGAGGGTCCGGTCGACCGGGACGGCGAGCCGCGAAACATCTACGCGATCAGCCGCGCCGAATGGGAGAACCGCAAGACCAGCAGGTAGGCGCTCGGCAGCAGCGAGGCCAATCGGCGTGACGGAACCGCACTCCTTGGTTCCGGAGTAGGTGTTCCGCCGCTACCGTTGATGCAGATAGGGGCCGCCTGTATACGGAGAGCAACCCATGGCGTGGAACAAGCGAGAGTCGACCAGTGGTGGAGCCTCCACCGGCCGCGATGGCATCAAGCGCGGCGGCAGAGGTGGATCACCCAGGGGCAAGAATAACCCCGACACCGAGAAGGACTACGACAAGCGGGGCGCGAAGGCCGGGCATGCCGACCTCGAACCGGTGGAGACCGCGGACTGCCCCACCTGCAACGGAACCGGCAAGGTCACCGCGGACAGGTCCGAGGCTGACGAGGACGGCGGTTTCGCGGGCACGCAAGAGGTGGACTGCACAGCATGCGACGGCACCGGTCTGATTACAAGGCGGCGGCGATGACCGACGACTTCCCAGCCCGGGAGCCGATCGCGGACGGCGACCCGACCGGTGAGCGGCCGATCATACGAATGCTGTCGCTGGTGGCCTGCAACAAATGCCGCCGTCGCCGTGGCGCCCAGTTTCACGCGACGGGCAGAGTCGAGCCCGTGCCAAGAGCGGGTACCTGTCCGCACGGCAAGCCGCTGCGAACCGTCTGGGCACCCGGCTACGGTCCGGACGCCCAGCCGCCGGAGGATCCGACCACGCCAGAAGAACGACGGCAAGGCCCGGTCTGACCCCGGGCATGCCGAAGCGGCCCGCCCCACTCGGAGCGGCCGTCATTCGAGGACCAAAACCATGATCAGGTGCCATCCTGGCACCGCAAGATCGAATAATTCAGGAAATTAGCAGGTCGCAACGATCTTCCCGTTTCCACGCCGCGAACGTGCGCTCCCGTCCGGGGCCGGGTGGGTCTGTCGCGTCGGGCGGGTCCGCAGACCCCGTCAAAGCGGCCAACTGGCGTTGGTCCGGAGGCGGGCATCGCCCCCGGCCTTACAATGAGTAATCGATCCAGCATGGACAGTCGCACCTGTACGCCTGGAACCGCCCGTCGGGTCTGTCAACATCCTGGAGGCGCCTATGGCGGAGACACCGGACCTCACGGACACAATCGACCCGGCGCGACGCGCCAACACGGCCGTGTTGCAGGGGATGACCAACGCCGAGACGGGCGTCCGCGGCTATCTGATCAGCCATGACCCGTCGTTTCTGCAGCCGTACCGGGCCGGCACGGCCGCGGTGGCCGGGGCGTTCGCGAAGATCGCAAGAGATTTCGGTGGGGACGCGACGGTACGCGGCCAGCTGGCAGCCGAGCGGGCCGCCGCCTCGTCGTGGCTGGACGACTACGCCAACCCCGCGATCACCGGTGTCGCCCCTCCCCCGGAGGCAGGTAAGCATCTGTTCGACGCGTTCCGGGCGACGAACGCCTCGCTCGGCACCACCCTTGGCCAGCTGCGTCACGACAAGACCGACGCGCTCAACCGGACCCTGGCCGTGACGATCGGGATGATCGGCGGCCTGCTGGCGATCGGTCTGGCGGTGGGTACCCGGACCGCGGTGGTCACAACCCGATGTCTGGTCCGCCCGCTGCAGAACGTCACCGCCGCGGTGCGGTCGTTGGCCCTGGGACGGCTGAATACCCGCGTCACTCCCGCGGGGCCGCAGGAGACGCAGGAGGTGGGGAGGTCGGTCAACACCATCGCGGACCAGCTGGACCGGGTAGCGGTCGAACGCGCCCGCTCAGCCGCCGAGTTGCAGACGGCCAACGACGAGCTACGGGCGGCGAACAACGAGCTGGAGGCCTTCTCCTACAGCGTGTCTCATGACCTTCGGACACCGCTGCGGGCTGTCAGTCGCCGACAATGGCGCCGGCTTCGATCCCCGCCACGCCGGCAAGCTGTTCGGTGTGTTCCAGCGTCTGCATCGGGCGGACCAGTTCGAAGGGACCGGTGTCGGGCTTGCCCTGGTCGCGCGGATCATCCATCGCCACGGTGGGCGGATCTGGGCGGACGGGACACCTGGCCAGGGGGCGACGTTCTCCTTCACCCTCACGGAAGCGGAACAGCGATGACGCATCCCAGCCCGGACGTCCTCCCACTGGCTCGGCGAACTCCTCGAACCGGGGCGTACCGTACTGCTCGCCGGTGGCGTCGAGGGCGCCCATGGCTGCCGGAGCGGCAACAGCGGCAGTGCTGGCGGCGGCGGTGACGCGGCTGAGGCGGCTGAGGCGGGCCGCGGCGTCGGGACCGGCCAACAGCCGCCGGGGTGACCAGGACGAGGGCGGCCTGCGCGGCGGCGGCGCGCAGGCCGGCGG
>NZ_CDWRCL010000350.1:0-2794 GCF_977927575.1 Frankia sp. CcCS3 | reverse complement strand
GGTCCCCCAAATTCACCGGCTGACGGATCGCCGCCACCTTGATGTGTCGATTTATCCTGTATCGTCCCCAATGGCGTCATGCGCGGGGTGCCCCGGGGGACCGGGGAGAATCGGGAAGCCGGTGAAGGTCCGGCACGGGCCCGCCGCGGTAACCGGGAAGTCGCCGTCCATGCGCGCCGCGCAGCCACTGGGTCTTCGGGCCCGGGAAGGCGGACGGCCGGCGTTGATCCGGAAGTCCGAAGACCGGCCCCGCATCGACGCCGCCCGTCGTCGTGCGGGCGGCCGGACAGCGGGAGCCTGCCATGCCTACCGACAGCTACCCCACGAACCTCCACCCCACGAACCTCTACGATGTCCTGCACCGGCGGCGCGACGTGCGCGGCCAGTTCACCGGCGGGCCGATCCCCGCCGACGTGCTCGACCGGGTGCTCGGGGCAGCTCACGCCGCGCCGAGCGTCGGCCTTAGCCAGCCCTGGGACTTCATCCTCGTCACCGACGAGCGGTCCCGGCGGGACTTCCACACCCACGTGCACCGCGAGCGCGCCGTCTTCGCCGCGACCCTGACCGGTGAGCGTGCCGCCCGGTTCGCCCGGATCAGGATCGACGGCATCCTGGAGTCGTCGTTGTCGCTGGTCGTGACCTACGATCCGCACCGCGGCGGGCCGGCGGTGCTGGGTCGGCACGCCATCGCCGACGCCGGCCTGTACTCGGTGTGCCTGGCGATCGAGAACCTGTGGCTCGCCGCGACCGCCGAGGGTCTCGGGGTGGGCTGGGTGTCATTCTACCGGGAGCCGTTCGTTCGTGACCTGCTCGCCATCCCCGCCTACATCCGGCCCGTGGCGTGGCTCTGCCTCGGGCCGGTGACCCACCTCGAGCACGTTCCCGACCTCGAACGCCACGGCTGGGCCCGACGGCGTCCCCTCGCCGACGCGGTCCACGCCGAGCGATGGGGCGCGATGCCGTCCGGGGACGGTGCTCCCGCTGATCCTGGAATCGACGGGCCAGCGGGTGTCTAACACTTGTTAGACTTGAGGCATGACTGTGGTGAGCCTGCGGGATCTCAGCCATGCCGTGGGTACCTGGGTTGACCGTGCGCACGCGGGAGAATCGATCATCATCACTCGCAACGGACGACCGTGGGCGAGGCTGGTGCCCGAACTGACGCAGACGGGCAGTGACTACCTGGACCAACTCGTTGCCGAGGGGCGCGTTACCCTCTCCACCGCGAGCCTGGCTGATCTCCCCGAACCGACGTCCACGGGCAGCTGGGATGGCCGTGACTCCGCGGACGTGGTGGCGGAGCTACGCGGGGAATCTTCTTGAATTATCTGGATTCCAGTGCATTGGTGAAGTTGACCCATCCGGAGAGTGAGACGCGTGCGCTGCGCTCCTGGCTTGCCGTGCGGCCAGGCGTCGCGGTGTCGTCTGCGTTTGCGATGCTCGAAGTGACCCGAGCGTTGCGCTGCAGCGACCCCGCCGCTCTTCCCCGTATCCCTGACGTCCTGTCGCGGATCACGCTCGTGCCCATCGACCAGCCGATCATGGTCTCCGCCGCGGCCTTGACGGATCCGTTGCTGCGTTCGCTGGATGCCCTGCATCTCGCGACGGCGCTCCGGCTCGATGCGCCGTCATTGGTCTTCGTCAGCTACGACAAGCGCCTGTCGACCGCCGCCGCCCAGGAAGGCCTGACCGTTGCTGTGCCCGCCTGAGGCGGGGACCGGGCTCGCTACCCATCGGAGCCTGGGGGTGCGGACCGGGACGTCGTGCGTCAGGAGCAGCGCGACGGTCACCAGGGTCCGCCGCCGCGGCGTCAGCTCGGCGTAGGCCTCGCCGCCGGGGGGAGCGGATCCACCGCCGTGCGCGGGCCCGTTCACGGATTCGGCCCGGCGGTCGAGAGCGCGCCGTGCAGGAACAGGTCCACCAGTTCCCCGGTGGTCAGCAGCTCGGGGGCGTCTGCCCGGCCGGCGGGCATCAGCAGCAGCGCGAAGGCGCCCGCGAGGCGCTCCGGCGGCAGCCGCAGCGCCTCGCGCTCGGGCTCGAACAGCGCGGCCAGGGCCGTCCGCAGCGCGGCGAGTCCCGCCTCGCGGTCCGGGACGGCCGGTGGGACGGCCGGTGAGACGGCTGGTGGGACGGCCGGCGGGGCCGATGCTGGGGCTGAGGCCGGGGCCGGGGAAAGGGCAGGGGACGGCGGCTCGGCCGATCGGTCGTCGGAACGGGCTCTCCCCGCCGTGGCGGGCATCCGGCGTTCCAGCCGGCCGGTGGCCGCGAGGGCTCCGGCGACGGCGCCCAGCCGGGCCATGTGGCCGCGCAGCACCTCGGCCGCCTCGGTGAGGCGGGCCGGGAGCGGCTGGTCGAGCGGGATCGCCGCCAGGTGGGTGGCGGTGTCGTCGGGTCGCAGCGCCTCGGTCAGGCAGGCCGCCAGCAGGGCCTCCTTGTCCGCGAAGACGCGGAAGATCGTGCCTTCCCCGATGCCCGCCGCGCGGGCGATCTTCGCGGTGGTGACCGAGGTGCCGTACTCGATGACGAGGGGGAGGGCCGCGGTGACGATCATGGCGCGGCGCTGGTCGGGGTCCATGACCGGGGCCCGGCGTCGGGGCGGGGTCGGTGAGGTCTCTGGCATGCGATCCACAGTACGGAGTGAGTACTCACTCCGCAAGGGTTGACTGACGGCGGCCTCCCGCCGACCGGGGCGGTATGGGCGGATCAGGCCCGCAAGTCGCGGATCAGGCCCGGGCCGGGCACCACCTTTCGGCCCCCTGTTTCCGTTCAGGTCGTGTTGAGCATTCCCGAAACC
>NZ_CDWRCL010000349.1:0-2798 GCF_977927575.1 Frankia sp. CcCS3 | reverse complement strand
GGCTGAGCGACACCGCGGTCGCCGCCGTCCTCGCGACGATCGGCCTGCGCGGTGGGCCCGGCCCGGCCGGCGACTCCTTGGCCCACGGGCCGGCGGCCAACGAGACGGCGGCCCACGGGCCGGCGGCCAGCGGGACCTCGGGCATCGGGACCTGGGTCACCGTGGACGGCCGGTTCGGTAACGGGGTCCTGACCGGCGGGTGGCGCAAGGAAACCGCCGGCTACATCGGTGAGGGCGCCCGCGAGGCGGCCAGGCGGGCCCGGCTCGACCACCTGCGCGCCGAGGCGGCCCGGATCGAGCTACGGCTCGACGAACTGGCCGCGGCCGCCGCGGAGCTGGCCGGCCGGCAGCTCTCGCTGGCCGCCGAGCACGGGGCCCGGCCCTCCGACGGCGACCTGCGCGAGGCGCACGCGCAGCTGGCCACGGAGCACAAGGCCAAGCGGCGGATCGACGCCCAGCACCAGGAGGCGGCAGCTGTCGCGGCCCGCCGGCAGCAGGCCGCGGGTGAGGCACGGGCTGCGGCCGAGGAGTTCGCCGGCGACGTGCGCCTGCCCGCGGAGCCGGCCGCGCTGGCCGGCGTCCGGGACGCCCTGGGTGACTATCGGGCGGAGCTGGCCGCGCTGTGGCCGGCGGCGGAGTCGCTGGACCGGTCCCGCCGCGCGGCGACCGAGGCGGAACACGAACTCACCCTCGCGCTGGAACGCCAGGAACAGGCGGCCGAGGCGGTCGCCGAGGCGCAGACGCAGGCCGACGCGGCCGCCGAGCGTCACCGGGTCCTGGTCGAGACGGCCGGCGCCGCCGTCGACGAGCTGTTCCGCAAACTGGCCGCCGTCGACACCGAACTCGACCGGTGCGGGCAGCGGGAGAAGCAGGCGCGGGCCGCCGAACAGGATGCGCTCGACGCCCGGGGCCGGGCTCACGGCCGGCGTGAGACGTTGCGGGAGGCGATCACCACCGCCGCGGCCGAACGCGAGGCGGCTGTCGCGAAGCTCCGGGCGTTCGCGGCCACCGGCCTGCTCGCGGTCGCCGTCCCGGGCCTGGAGATCCCGGACCCGGCTGCCGGCTGGGCGCCGTACCCTGCGATCACGCTCGCCCGGGCGGTCAACGCCGCCCTCGACGACGTCGACGACACCGACCGCCGGTGGGAGCTGGCGCAGCAGCGGGTGTCGGCCGAGCACAAGGTTCTCACCGACGCGCTGTCCCGGCACGGCCACTCGGTCGGGATGATCGTCTCCGACGGCGTGATCGTGGTCGACGTCCTGTTCCAGGGCCGCAAGCAGGACATCCCGGCCCTGGTCGCCGCGCTGGAGGCGGAGACCGGACAGCGGGCGATGCTGCTGTCCGCGAAGGAACGCGAGATCCTGGAGAACCACCTCGTGAACGAGGTGGCCGGCGCCCTGCAGGAACTGATCAGCGACGCCGAGAGCCAGGTCCGCCGGATCAACACGGACCTCGCACAACGGCCCACGTCGACCGGCATGCGGCTGCGGTTGCAGTGGCGGGTCGCCCGCAGCGCCCCCGAGGGGCTCAGCGCGGTGCGCGACCGGCTGCTGCGGCAGACGGCCGACGCCTGGAGCCCCGCCGAGCGGACCGCCGTCGGCGCGTTCCTCCAGGAGCAGATCAACCGGGAGCACAGCGCGGACACCACCGGCGGATGGGCCGAGCAGTTGACCCGTGCCCTGGACTACCGCGGCTGGCACGAGTTCGCTGTGCAGCGATTCCAGGACGGTCAGTGGCGGCCGGCGAGCGGTCCGGCATCCGGTGGTGAGCGGGTGCTCGCGGCGTCGGTGCCGCTGTTCGCAGCCGCCTCGTCGTTCTACGACTCCTCCGGCAACCGGCATGCACCCCGCCTGGTCGCCCTGGACGAGGCGTTCGCCGGGGTGGACGACGACTCGCGGGCCAAGTGCCTGGGCCTGCTCGCCACGTTCGACCTCGATGTGGTGATGACCAGCGAGCGCGAGTGGGGCTGCTACCCGCAGGTCCCCGGCCTGGCGATCGCGCAGCTGTCCCGCCGGGACGGCATCGACGCCGTGCTCGTCACGCCGTGGCGGTGGGACGGGCACGAGCGCACCCGCGTCGACCGGCCGGTGCCCTACCAGCCCCAGCTACTCGACCAGCCCCAGCCGCTCCATCCGGCGCAGGGCGGCGACACCGAGCCCCTGCCGTTCGAGTGAGCGCGTCGTCGACCGGAGCCGCCCGCGATACGGGAGCCGCCCGCGATGTGGAACGGCTGCGCCGTCTGCTGGGCGGTGAGCACACGGCGTGGCTGCTCGACCGGGTGCGGCGCAGGATCGAGCTGGGCCGGCCGCTCACCGGGACAGTCACCCTCGGCCGGGCCAGCGCGGACCAGCGGCGGGGGGGTCGAGCGGCTGCTGGGCCGCCGGGCCGGCGCCGGCGCCTCGCTGTCCGTGTCGTTGGACGAGGTCGACGCGGTGCTGCGGTCCAGCGGCGCCGCGCCGGGCGGACTCGCCGCCGCCGTCCGCCAGCTCACCGGGGATGTCACGGAGCGGGCGGAGCTGGCCGCGGCGCAGTCACGGGCCTGGGCGCAGGCGCACCAGCCCCTGGACGACCTCCTCGCCCGGCGCCCCGAACTCACCCCCTGGCGGTCCTGGCTGGACAGCACCGGCCTGCTGCGCCGGCTGGCTGGCACCCCGGACGCGGCGGTGCCGCTGGTCGCCGACCTGGTCCGGGTGCTCGACGCGTTGCCCTCACCCGGCGTGGCGCTGGGCCGGCTGGCCGCCACCAGCACCGGCGACGCGCACGCGCTCGACGACGGCCGGCCGCTGGCGACGCTGGCC
>NZ_CDWRCL010000348.1:0-2804 GCF_977927575.1 Frankia sp. CcCS3 | reverse complement strand
AGTCGCGAGAAGGACCGCGAGACCATCAGGCTGATACCGATGATTCTGGCCGAGGCGGGATTCCATATTGTCCGTCGCCGCAGCTGACCGGCTGACCGGCTGCAGCCACCCTCGCCCAGCGGAGTCACTATCCGCCCGCACCCGCCGCACTCACCCAACCCCCACTCCGCACACCGGTCAGCAAAACCGAAAACACGTATACGAGGAAGCCGGGATGATCGGATTGATCTCACCACAGCAGTCCCGCCCGGCCGCGGGAGCGCGTGACGCGTCGCTCCCACGGCAGACCCACCCGTGTCCAGTACCGCAAGGCAGGTACGTCCAACTCACCTACCCGGCCACCCCTGGACCGGCAGTCGGAAGGAACCAGCTCGGTGCTGACCGACGACGTCGCGGTGGCCGTCCTTGACTCCCTCCCCTCGTCGGTCGCCGTGCTCGGCCCGGAGGGAACGGTGACCCGCCTCAACGAGGCATGGCGCCGCAATGCCGCCACCGGGGTGGCCCTGCTCCCCGTCCGGCCGGGCATCAGCTGGTTGGCGGCATGCGACAACGCGGCCAACTCAGCGGCTCGATCAGCGGCTCGATCAGCGGCTCGGCCGGCGGAACGAGCCACAGCCCGACCCGCGACCCTGTTGGCCGCCGCGGCGCTCGCCGATCCGGCTGCCCCGGTGCGGGCACTGGCGATCCTGTCCCGGCAGATGATCGACCGACGACGCAAGCAGGCCCGGATCGAGATCCCGAAACCGACGCCACATGGTTATCGTTGGCTCGACGTACGCCTGCGCCCGCTGATCCGTGGTGACGGTCTGATCGTCGTCGTCGACGACGTCACCGAGCGACACCAGCGGGAGGAGGAGCTGCGGCATCACGCGTCGACAGATGCGACAACCGGGCTGGTGAACCGCACGGGGCTGCGCGCGCTTCTCGCTGCCCGACTGGCCGCGGGCCCGCCGGACACTGTGACCACCGTGGCGCCCGGAACAACCCCCGGACACGCCCTGCCAGCCGCCGCCGGCACGGCCATCACAACAGGCACGGCCAAAACCGGGCACAACCGCGGAACGGCCGTTCTCTTCCTTGACCTGGATGCATTTCGTCGAGTCAATTTCTCCTTCGGCTATCCGACGGGCGATGCCGTTCTGGATGCCGCCGCCCGCCGCTTTTCGAAGGTACTCCACCCCGGCGACATTCTCGGGCGCTGGGGCGGGGACGAGTTCGTCATCGTCACCGGACCCGTTACCGCAGCCGAGGCCGCAACCCTGGCCGAGCGGCTCATCTCCTCCCTGGACGAACCGCTGGACGTGCACGGTCATCGGATCAGCATGTCAGTGAGCGTCGGAGTGGCCCTGTCGGCTGGGCCGTCTCCGACCGGCCAGACGCGCTCACCCGAACCTGCGGTCGGTTTCCCGATCCCGGCCGACGCTGCCGAGGTGAGTGACGCCATGGTGGAGCTGGCGGGTGCGGAGGTGATGCGCACCCGGGCGATGGCACGCACGGCCGGGCGGGAGCATCATCCTTGCGACTCGCCATGAATCGTCATGGTGGTTTCTGCGCCACCACATATTTCGACCACAACACCAAGTAGAAGAACTCCCCGTCGGCCCGTCCCGCTCCCCGCTTTTCCACGCCGTATCTTCCATACATGCGCTTCACCCTCACCGTCCTCGATGCCACCCGGAATTCCAGCACGGACGTACTACTGACCGCCGCCCCGGAAACCCCGCTCCGTGCGGTGGCCGGGGCGATGGCCGCCGCTGTCCGCCCGCATCGGCGTACTCCCACACTGGCGCGGGCCGGGCCCTCGATCAACGTCTCCGGTACCGTCCGTCCACTCGACCCGGAGACGACCCTGGCCTCCTCGCCGCTGCTGGAGGGTGCGGTGGTGAGCCTTGATGCCGCGGTGTCCCGGCGGGTCCGCGGGACGGGTCTGGTCGACCTGATGATCATCGGTGGGCCCGGGGCGGGCGACATCCATCACCTGCCGGCGGGTGAGTTCACCGTCGGCTCGGGACCCGGCTGCACTGTCACGCTGGGGGGTCACAGCAGCGACGAGCCCGCGCTGACCATCCGGGTCGAGGTCGGCGGTCGGTGCACCGTCACAGCCGGTCCGGGCGCGGCCGTCGTCGGCGACCACCCATCGTCGCCTGCCAGCACCATCCTGGCCGCGGTGCGGATCGCCCCGGTGACGTTGCTGCTCGTGCGGCCCGCACCGCTCACGGTGCTGACCCGCCCGTCCGTCTCCGCTCCTGGCATGCTCGACGTCAACCGTCCGCCTCGCCTGCATCCGCTGGAGCGGGAGTCCGTCTTCGCCCTGCCGGCCGCACCCGCCGTGTCCCGGTCCCGGTCCTCACGACGGTGCTGCCGCTCGTCGCCGCCCTGGGCATGGCTGCCCTGCTGCGGACAGTCTACGTTCTGCTCTTCGCGGTGCTGGCGCCGGTGAGCCTGGTCGCCTCCGTGGTGAGCGGCCGACGGCGGGAGGGTCGGGAGTTCCGTGCAGCCATGGCCCGCTACCGGCAGGAGCGGGACGACGTCGAGGCCACTGCTCGTGCCGCGCTCGCGGCGGAATGCACCGAGCGTCATCGCAACCACCCCGATCCGGCAAGCCTGCTCGCCACCGCTCAGGGACCGACTGCGACGCTGTGGGAGCGGCGTCGCCATGACCCCGATCACCTGCACCTGAGGTTCGGCACGGCCGACCTGCCAAGCAGGGTCCGGACCACGGACCCCTCCCCTGTAGCCGTCACGCCCCGGCAGCCCCCGGCCTGGGTCGCTCCCGATGTCCCCGCCGTCATCGCTCTAGGGCC
>NZ_CDWRCL010000347.1:0-2908 GCF_977927575.1 Frankia sp. CcCS3 | reverse complement strand
GGCATACGAGGATAGGCCGGCCGATGGAAGGCCTTACGAAGTATGCCTGCCTGCAACCAGCCTGCTACTTTATGTTGGCTGGCGGGTGGCCCTCGGGCCAGGAGAAAGAGCCGGGAGGGATGCCCGCCGGAGCCTGCCGCACCGCGGGCTACCGCGGGGCCGGTGTGGGCTACCGCAGGGTCAATGTGGGGCCGGTGTGGGCCACCGCGGGGCCGGTGTGGGCCCCGCGGGGTCTCAGGTGATGCTCGGAGCGATCCGCTGGCGTGGCGGCAGGGCGGCGGCCCCGGCCGGTGTCGGCCCCCGGCCCCAGCGCCACACGTCGGCGACGATGCGGTCGATGCTCGACGCCGGAGAACTCCAGCCGAGATCGGCGCGGATCCGGGTGCTGTCACCGATCAGCGTCTTCGGTTCGGAGACCGGCGGACAGTGGACGCGGCGGACCGGGCGCCCAGCGACCCGGCCGACCGCGGCGAGCACGTCAGTGACACTCACCCCGACGCCGCTGCCCACGTTGAACACCGCGCAGTGCCCGGGCGCGCGGCGACCAGCGCCGTCAGGTAGGCCGTTGCCATGTCCACGACGTGGACGTACTCCCGCAGCGCGAGGCCGTCCCCATTGACCCGGAACACATCCCGGCACCCGCTCGCCACGGCGATCGCCGCCGGGATGATCCGGCTGCCGTCGCGGTCGATGTGTCCCGCGACGGCACCCGCGACGTTGAAGGAACGTAGGATCACCGCGCCGAGCAGCCCGGTGCCGGCCTGGTGGGACAGCAGCCGCTCGGCGGCGAACTTGGAGGTTCCGTAGGGGTTCACCGGGTCGGGTGGGCAGGTCTCCGGGATCCGCGCGAGGTCGACGTTGCCGTAGACCGCGCAGGTGGATCCGAAGACGAACGCGGGTGCGACTCCGGTGTGCTCGGCGCCCTCCTCCAGGGCAGCCAGCAGGTTGATGGTGCCGGTCAGGTTCGTCTGGAAGTAGCGCACGGGATCCAGCCGCGACTCCCGCACCCGGGTCAGGGCCGCGAGATGGCATACTCCCTCGAATCCTCGGCTGACCCCCGCCGCGGCCAGCTGGCGGGGATCGAGCAGGTCCGCGGCCACCACCTCGATATCGGGGGCGAACCGCGGCGTGGTCATCGGCTCGCGGACCATCGCCGTAACTTGGTGCCCGGCGGTGGCGAGCATGTCCGTGACCACTCCGCCGATGAAGCCGGCCGCGCCGGTGACAAGGACGCGCATGTCCGGGATCAGGATGCGGCCCGCACGCGCATCCCGAGGAGGATCTCCCGGTGGCGCCAGGCGAGTTCCAGGCAGGCGGCGGCCGACGGGGCGATGGGCTCGGTGTCGACGAGACGGCGCAGTGCCGAGTGGGTGAACGGGATGCCCTCGGTCACCGACCGGTTCGGACCCGCGGTGACGACCGATCCCTCGGCATTGCTCTGGACCATGCTGCCGAACAGCCGGTCGAAGGCGTCGGCGTCCACCACGACGACGGTGAGGATCTCGCCGAACAGGGTGAGCGCGTCCAGCCCGATCCCGAAGTACGACACCCGCATGGCGCCGGACCGACGCGCCTGCTCGAACGAACGGAACGGCTCGTCGGTGTCATAGCCGATCGGGCTGGACGAGCTGCCGTCGTGCTCCGGGTTGCCCAGCAGCTCCTCGCTCAGCTCACGCATGATGTTGCGCCACAGGTCGAAGTCGGCCTCATGGTGGAACGGGGTGATGCCCGACGGCTGGAAGACCCCGGCCGGGATGACGTGGTACACCTCGCCCGCGGTCGCGACCGAGCCCGCGCTGCGCCGGTGCAGGAAGAAGCTCGCCTGACCGCCGCGATCGTGGCGGATCGTGAGCGTGTTGATGGACGGCAGGGCCGCCCGCCGGGTGAAGTCGAACGGATCTCCGATGCGCGCCCGGAAGGGCAGCGCGGGCCAGGACAGTCCGCTGCCGGCCATCGCGGCCGCCGTCTCGTGTGCGACGGTCTCGCAGATGTCAACGGCGTCGAAGTACGTCGTGTGGGCGAAGCTCAGCGACGGATGGTTGTCCGTCGACGGTCCCGCGGTCCCGTCACCGCCGATATCGAGCAGGCGGAAGCTGAGCCGGTTCTCGAACAGAGTCGGCCGGTCGAGATCCCGCATCGCCCGCGTGTATCGCTGGTAGCGGTTCTGCTGACCGCCTCCACCAAGCAGGGGCCGGCTACCGGCCGTCTCGGGTTCGTCCCCCCTGATCGTGGGGGCCTCGACGCTATCGTGCCACTCAAGGGTGACATCGTCGATGTCCACCGGGGTGTCCCACACCCAGCCGGGCCGGGCCAGTAGCCCGCTGCCGAGCCGGTCGGTTTCCGGGTAGAGCCGCACCGCCGCGCGGGCGAGGCTGATCCGATGGTGGTTGAGATGATCGCGGGTGAGCCGCCACGCGCGTTGGCTCGCGGCGGCCTGCTCGGCCGCCGGACTGTGCGGCGCAGTCTCCCGGCGACGGTCCGTCATCGATCCCGGAGCCAGGCCGACGTCCTCGGGGGACAGCGCCAGATTGCGGGCGATGTGACGGAGCGTCGAGATGTCGTGGATAGCCCGCCGGCCGCTCTCCACCTTGGATACGTAGGACTGGTCGAAGCCCAGACGGTCGGCGAGCTGCTGCTGCGTGAGGCCGTGGGCCTGCCGGTACGCGCGTAGGAGTTGGCCCACACCAACGCTGGTGGGAGTAGAACGCGGCGGCGTCCATAGCCAAGTGTGACCGGTCACCCGCAACCCTCTCGTCCGACAATCGTGTTACGCGAAGTGAGCATAACGAGCCGGGCATCTAGGCTTGTCTTCCGCACGTGCGTGCGATGAGCCAGCTTCTTGATCTCTTGTTCGGATCACGTCGGGGTGACCGCGATCGGTAGTGACGGGGCTGGGACTGTTCCTGGC
>NZ_CDWRCL010000346.1:0-2947 GCF_977927575.1 Frankia sp. CcCS3 | reverse complement strand
CCTCAAACCCGCTTAACTTCGAAGAGCCCGTATTTTCGCGGTGACCGGCGAGGTTACACACGCGTTCGCGTCACCCCGGACGAATGGCGCGCGGACATGCGGGTCGTCGCCGACATCGCCACTCGCCCACGTCCACGGATGCCACCTGGGTGGTCGAGAACGGGCGGCCCGGCGCGCGGCCGGCCTGAGAGCGAGCGTGCGGCGACAGCACGCTCCGGCCCTGCTGGCCCGCACTGCCGACCGCTTTCCACCCGATTCATCGGAAAAGGCACGGGAATTCGACCACCGGATGACCTCCACCGGGTGGCCTCGCCTGCCTGCGCATCGCGAATAAATCCGAAGAAACTCGACGGTTCTACGGCCAGGACACCGGTCGCCACGTTAGCCTTTCCCCGGCCCGTCCGCCGCTTTCCACGCGCATTCTGGCGCCGTGCGGACGACGAACATCGGGAGCCGAACGTGACGATTCTACACCAACCGAGAGAACCGGGCGGAGCAGCGGATAGCGGGACGCAGCCGGTGGATGTCGTCGCCGCGCACACCAGGCCACGTACCCCTTTGCTCGGCTATCTGCGGACGACGTCCCACAAGGACATCGCCATCCTGTACGCCGTCACGTCGTTCGGGTTCTTCCTCTTCGCCGGTGTCCTGGCCGTGATGATGCGGGCGGAACTCGCCCGCCCGGGGCTGCAGTACTTCTCCAACGAGCAGTACAACCAGTTTTTCACGCTGCACGGCACACTGATGCTGCTCATGTTCGCCACCCCACTGGCGTTCGCGTTCGCGAACTTCCTGGTGCCGCTGCAGATCGGCGCGCCGGACGTGGCGTTCCCGCGGCTGAACGCGATGTCCTACTGGTTCTTCCTGTTCGGCAGCCTGGCGGTGATCTTCGGGTTCCTGACCCCGGACGGCACCGCGTCCTTCGGCTGGTTCGCCTACTCGCCATTGAACAGCAAGGTGTACTCGCCGGGAGTGGGCTCCGACCTGTGGGTCGTGGGTCTCGCGGTCTCCGGTGTCGGTACCATCCTCGGCGCCGTCAACATGATCACAACGATCCTGACGATGCGGGCCCCGGGCATGACGATGTTCCGGCTGCCGATCTTCTGCTGGACCTTCCTGGCGACCTCGATCCTCGTGCTGATCGCCTTCCCCGTGCTCGCCGCGGCGCTGCTCGCCCTGGAGGCCGACCGGCGCTTCGGCGCGCACGTGTTCGACGCCGCCAACGGTGGCGCGCTGCTCTGGCAGCACCTGTTCTGGTACTTCGGCCACCCCGAGGTCTACATCATCGCCCTGCCGTTCTTCGGCGTCATCAGCGAGATCCTGCCGGTCTTCTCCCGCAAGCCGCTGTTCGGCTACAAGGGCCTGGTCTTCGCCACCATCGGCATCGGAGCCCTGTCCGTCGTGGTGTGGGCGCACCACATGTTCGTCACCGGCGCGGTGCTGCTGCCCTTCTTCGCGCTGATGTCGTTCCTCATCGCGGTGCCGACCGGGATCAAGTTCTTCAACTGGATCGGCACGATGTGGCACGGGCAGCTCACCTTCGAGACGCCGATGCTATTCGCGGTCGGTTTCCTGGTGACCTTCCTGTTCGGTGGCCTGACCGGGGTGCTGCTGGCCAGCCCGCCGATCGACTTCCACGTCAGCGACAGCTACTTCGTCGTCGGCCACTTCCACTACGTCGTCTTCGGGACCGTGGTGTTCGCCGCCTTCGGCGGCACCTACTTCTGGTTCCCGAAGGTCACGGGCCGGATGATGAACGACCGGCTCGGGAAGGTCCATTTCTGGACGCTCTTCCTCGGCTTCCACCTGACCTTCCTGGTGCAGCACTGGCTCGGCGTGCAGGGTATGCCCCGCCGGTACGCCGACTACGGACCGGACGACGGGTTCACCACGCTGAACACGATCTCGTCCGCGGGTTCGTTCCTGCTCGCCGTGTCGACGCTGCCGTTCATCTACAACCTCTGGCACTCCTACCGCAAGGGCCCACTCGCCGTCGTCGACGACCCCTGGGGCTACGGGAACTCGTTGGAATGGGCGACGTCCTGCCCGCCGCCGCGGCACAACTTCCGGACGCTGCCGCGTATCCGCTCCGAACGCCCGGCCTTCGACCTGCACTATCCCCAGGCAGCCGGCCGCATCGACTACCATTCGACCCCCGAGATCACACTGACCCCCGAGACCACGCCGAGGCCCGAGACCGCGGACCCGGCCGAACCCACCGCGGCCGAACCCGACCGCCCGGCCCCGGAATCCGGCTTCAGGACCCCGGAATAACCGGCACGAGCAGCCGCAGGGCACCGGGGCGCACGACAATCTCCGCCGGCAGCGACGCCAGCGGATCGCCGTCGGCGTAGACGGCGAAGGGCCGGTCGGCCTCGACGCGCACCCGCCGGGCCCGCAGCACCCGCACGTGCCGGGTGTCGACGTGATGCCCGGAGAACACCCGCGGGAACAGCGCCAGGAACGTCAGGCGGGAGGTGCGCGAGATCAGCAGGACGTCCAGCAGCCCGTCGGCGATGTCCGCCCCCGGGGCGAACCGCATCCCGCCGCCGTAATACGCCGAGTTCGCCGCCGCGACCGTCCACCCGACCAGGTCCCGAGGTGCGAGGTCGTCCACCGTCACCGTGAAGCGCGCCGGGCGCCAGGCAGCCAGCGCCCGCAGCGCCGCGTAGGTGTAGACCTGCTGGCCGCGTAGGAACCGGGTCCGGTTGGCGATCACCTGGACGTCGGAGTCGTAGCCGACGCTCGCGATCCCGAGAAACGGCCGGCCGCCGACCTCGGGCAGGTCGACCCGGCGTTCCCGGGCGTGCGCGAGCCCGGCCGCGACACGGCACGGGTCGCGGGGCAGGCCGAGACCACGCACGAAGTCGTTGCCGCGCCCGCCGGGGAGCACCGCGAGCACGCCGCCGCAGCGGGCCACCCCCCCTGCCACCGCGCCGGCTAGGCC
>NZ_CDWRCL010000345.1:0-2951 GCF_977927575.1 Frankia sp. CcCS3 | reverse complement strand
TTGGAGTATTAGGCTGGGCAGACACCGCCGGGCTGAGGAATGCCGAGGGCGAAGCAGCAGCAGGTCGCGCACCCGTTCGCCGAGTACCCGCCGGGGCGTACACCCGGGCTCGCACGCTCACCAACGGACCGCCAATAGCCCGGAACGCCCTGGTGCAGGTAGCTACCATCACAAGACATTACCTCCGATGCCACAGGTGACGGCTCTCCGAGGATCAACGACGAACCGGCCGTGTCCAGTCGGCCGCGGGTGGCGAACCGGCCGGCACCGCTGCGCCCAGCCGGGCCCGTGGACCTGCGCAGCGACACCGTGACCCGGCCGGCCGCGGCGATGCGCTGGGCCATGGCGTCAGCCGAGGTGGGCGACGACCACTACGGCGAGGATCCGTCCGTCCGCGCGCTGGAGGAGTACACCGCGGACCTGCTCGGCCACGAGGCCGCCGTGTTCGTGCCGAGCGGGACCATGGGCAACTTCGTCGCGTTGCGGTCCAGCGCGCCGGTCGGCACCGAGATCATCACCGACACCGAGGCCCACATCGTCACCTACGAGCTCGGCGGACTGGCCGCGCTCGGCGGAGTGCAGACCCGCACCCTGCCCGGCCTCACCGCGGCGGCGGACCTGGCGGACGTGGCCGCCGCGATCCGCGCGCACAGCGTCACCGGCAACTACAGCATGGTCAGGACCAGCGTGCTGGCCGTGGAGAACACCCATGCCCGCTCCGGCGGCCGGGTCTGGTCGCTCGGCCGGCTGGCGGAGTTCCGCGCCATCGCCGACTCCGCCGACGTGGCGCTGCACTGCGACGGCGCGCGGCTGTGGAACGCCGCGGTCGCGAGCGCCGTCCCGCCGCGTCGCCTCGCAGCCGCCTTCACGACCCTGTCGGTGTGCCTGTCCAAGGGGCTGGGCGCGCCGGTCGGCTCCCTGGTCGTCTGTGATGCCGGCCGCGTCGGCACCGTCCGGGAGTGGCGCCGGCGGCTCGGCGGCGGGATGCGCCAGGCCGGCGTGTTGGCCGCGGCCGGCCTGCACGCGCTGCACCATCACGTCGACCGGCTCGCGGAGGACCATCGACGCGCCGCCGAACTCGCCGCGCTGCTGGCCGACGCCGCACCCGGCCGCGTCGACCCGAAGGCGGTGGAGACCAACATGGTGCTGGTCCAGGTCACCGACGCCGGGGCCGTCGCGGCGCGCGCCGCCGAGCAGGGCGTGCTGGTCGGGGCGACCGGGCCGACCACGCTGCGGATCGTCACCCACCTCGACGTGGACGACGCGGGCATCCGCCACGCCGGGTCCGTCCTCGCCCGCCTGTTGCGCGCCCAGCCGCCGGTGGCGGCTTGAGCCGGGTCCCACCTGAGCCGGGCCGGATCCCTCGCCCCCCGGGCCAGGATGGTCACTGGCCGACGGCGCCGACGGTAACGGGCCAGCCCTCGGTTCCCGCAACGATAGTGCTGCGCCTCAGGCACATCCGCGGCGGGAACCGGGCCGGGCGGGTCAGCTCGCGGCGGCGGGCTCAGACTTGGCCGGGCCGACCAGCTTGAACACGGCGCCGGTCGGGTCGGCGGCGACCGCGAGGCGGCCGTAGGGGGTGTCCTCCGCGGGCAGCACCACCGACCCGCCGAGTTCGGCGGTCTTCGCGAGCGCCGCGTCGGTGTCCTGCACGGCGAAGTACACCGACCAGTGCGCCGGGACGCCCTCGGCCAGGAAGCCCGCCGCGTCCATGATGCCGGCGAGCGCGCCCTCGTCCTTGCCGAAGGTCGTGTAGCGGAACTCCGGGGTGTCGCTGACGACGTGAACGTCCCAGCCGAACACGTCCCGGTAGAAGCCGACGGCCGCGGCGTAGTCGCGGGTGTGCAGCTCGAACCAGCCGGGGGCGCCCGGCTCGGCAAGCACCCCGAAACCACGGTGCAGCCCCGGCTGCCACATGCCGATCGCCGCGCCGGCGGCGTCGGTCACGACGGCCATGACGCCGAGCTCTTCGACGGCCATCGCCGGGACGATCACCTGACCCCCGTGGTCCACAGCGGCGGCGACGGTCTTCTCGGCATCCGGCGTGGCCAGGTAGACCGACCAGCCATTCGGGACGGCCTCGTCCTGCTCGGGCATACAGCCGGCGACCTGGACACCGTCCTTCGTGAAGGTGAAGTACCCGCCGAACTCCTCAGCGGGATCCTCCGCCGTCCAGCCGAACAGCTCGCTGTAAAACGTCCGAGCCCGGGCCGGGTCGGAGGTCATCAGGTCGACCCAGCAGGGCGCTCCGGCCGGGGCGGTCTCTCGAGTAGGCATGATGTGCTCCTTCGTATCGTGCGGACCCGTATCAGGCGGACCGTGCCACATCACCTTGGACCCCGGCACCGACAGAAATTCCTCGGCGGCCATCGGCGATTCTCCGAGCTTCTCCGAGCTCCAGGTGCCGCTGCGTGGCATCACGCCCAAGGTGCTCATCGAGTCCCTGCGCGGCCTGGAACGCGACGGCATCCCCACCCCGGTCCACATATGTGGAGGTACCCCGCTGTGGAGGTACCCCCGCGGGTCGAGTGCACACTGACTCCCCTCGGGCACTCGGTCGTCTTCGGCAGGTTCGCCCCCACCCCCGCCCCCGCGCCCGGCGCCCGGCTCAGTGGTGGAACGATGACTCGCCGTTCCTCCAGCGCCGCCGTCTGCGGCTACCCATCCTTGTCGATCATGTTCTTCGGGGCGCACTCGGCCATCAACCGGTCGGCGTACGGGTCCATCCAGGTGGTCACGAACGTGGCCATGTTCAGCCGCGCGTTGCCGTCGAGCATCAGCTCGTCGTGGACGATCTGGTAGACCGTCTCCGGCGCAATCGACTCCTGCGGCATCCGGAACCGCGGGACCACGACTTCCTCGCCCGACGGGACCAGGTGCGGCCGTACGTCGACCGTCCGCTCCGCCCGATCATCACTCGCCTGGCGATGTAGGGCCTGTTTGGGAAGTAC
>NZ_CDWRCL010000344.1:2793-3362 GCF_977927575.1 Frankia sp. CcCS3 | reverse complement strand
AACTTCGAAGAGCCCCGATGTCGCACATCTCGATGAGGCCGTCCCATTCGGGATCCGTCAGTTCCCACCGCAACGGTTCCCGGCTGGCGATGACCACCAGGCCACGGTCGAGCTGTGCCACGAGATCACGTAGCCAGGCATCCGCGAGTTGCGCCCGTCCGGTGCGTACCGGGCTCGGTACCAGGGCCTCGTGGCTGTCAATGATGATCACATACTGTCTGTCCTGGCTGGCGGCCCGAAGGTCTTCAGCGAACAGAAACGTGACGGCGTCGGCGAGCTCACTGTTCGGCAGGTCGTCGAGCGTCGCCGGGGTGGGATCGCGCCGCACCCGCAGGCGGCGGCGTACGTCGGAGCCGCCGCGCTCCAACAGCTTGACAAGGCCGCGGGCCGTACCGAAAACTGGAATTCCGGTCATCGTGTCGGCGATATCCGCGAGAATGGAACTCTCGTCGATGAATGCCAGTTCCGAACGGTTCAACCGCAGGTGTGGGTGTAGCCGCTGCCACAGCACTGCGTAGGCTATGGGGACGTAATGAAGTAACAAATACGTGATCGAGAACATCATCGCA
>NZ_CDWRCL010000344.1:0-2384 GCF_977927575.1 Frankia sp. CcCS3 | reverse complement strand
TATGTCGAAGCGATCGAAGTGGACCCCTTGCGACCCCAGTTCGTTGCGTAGCACCGCCAGTTCTTCTTCCTGCTGGCGCAACGAGTGTACCTGCAGATCGAGTGATGCCGTTCGATACCGGGTTGCCGTCCGGTCCTTCAACTCGCGCAGTAGTCGTGACTTACCTATACCGCCCACGCCGGTGGCGTTGAAGACCCGTGGACCGTCACCTATATGGGTCAGCTCTTCGGCGAAAGCCGCCAGCACCGGTTCGCGGTCCACGAAACGCCGCTGCAGTGCGGCGACCCGATGAAACCGTGGCGCAGGCGCCATGTAAACCTCCGACCATCACAGACCGCAATACCGTCGAGGACGATGCAATCATAGTTGAGCTCGACGACGCACGATGGACCAGCACATCGGGCTGCGGCGCGATCCTGCCGATCCGCACCCGGGCGAGCCCGGGCCGGAACCGCGACCACGGTTCCGGCCCGGGTAGGCGTGCGCCGTGGGATCCGGTCGGCTAGTCGTTCTCGAGCGGAATCTCGCCGAGCGGAATGTCCAGGTAGGACGAGGAGCCGTCGGTGGACGAGATCTCGATTTTGTTGTTGGTGACGGTGGCGTCGCCGAAGAATCTGTCCTTGGTGTCCACGACCAGCTGTATCTGGCGGCCCGGCGTGATGCGGTAGTCGGCCGGCTGCAGGTGGATGTCGATCGTCCGCGTCTCTCCCTCGCGGTCGTTGAGCAGGGTGAAGGGCGCGCTGGTGATGATTTTTGCCTTACCGGTACCCGGGTCGACGTCGAACAGGTGCGCCACGAGCGTCGCGCTCTTCGCGGACGGGGTGACCGTGAGATGCGCCGAGACGGTCCCGATGATCTGACTCGGTGCGGTGAGCGGTTCGGTCGACCACACCGCGGCGTCCTCGCGGGAGATCTCCGAGGTCTCGTACACGATCGGAGCCCCCAGTCTTTCGAGGATGCCGGTCTGGACCAGGGCCGGGGCTATCAGGGCGGGGGTGTCCGTGCCGGCCCGGAAGGTGTGGCTCCCCCCGGAGTTGGGCTGAGGAGTCAATGAGCCGTCCGATGTCCCCGGCAGCGGTGCGTTCAGGTAGTAGCGCCGCAGCGGCAGCGTGTACGAGTCCCAGTTGGCGAGTTTCTTGACCGTGAACAGGTTGTGCATGTACTCGGTGTGCACGTCGCCGTCGTTCTCCACGCCGTTCTCCTCGTCGGCAACGAAGCGGTCCAGCCAGCGGAAGGCCGTCGCTGTCGGACGACTGATACCGCCGAGAAATCCCTTGATCTCGTCGCCGCCGTGATCTCCGATCAGTACCAGGAGACGTTTGGGACCGATCAGTGCGTTGAAGAACTCCACCACCGCGGGCACCGAGAAGATGGTCTCGTGCCAGTAGGTGCCGAGGAAGATAGGGACCCTCCTGGCGTTGAGTTCGTTCAGGTAGGTCACCGGTGAACGGACCGCGCTGAACTCCAGCAACCGTTCGATATTCTGATTGGCCCGGAAGTCGTCGAAGATATCCTTGACTTCGGCGGAGAGGTTCTCCTCGCCGAACAGCTTGGTGAGCTCCTCGAACGCCAGCAGGTGTCGTGTCTCGTTCTCGTACAGCGACCAGCCCAGATCGGCCCAGGCGCTCTGCGCGCACACGGCCCTCACCCGGTCGTCGTGCGCCGCGATGATCAGGCTCTGGCCGGCGCCGTAGGACGACCCCGCGAACCCGATTCGATCCGGATCTGCGCGGTCGGGATAGGTGTTCAGTACCCAGTCGATCACGGCCGAGCCGTCCGCCCGGTCTCGCGGACCGGCGACGTCGATCTTCCCCGTGGAGTCGGCGAGCCCACGCTCGCTGTACGCGACCGCCAGATATCCCTTGAGTGCGAAGTTCAACAGCATCCCCGGATACGATTTCCACCCCGTCGACGCCAGCGGAGCCGGCATGATGACGACCGGGTTCGGCCCCGGCCTGAGGGGGACCAGCACGCCGGCGTCGAGCTGGACGCCGGCATCGGCTCCGGGGATCCTGGTCGCGGTGAAGGCCCCCGCTCCCCGCAGTTCCTCGAACTTTGCCACGGTCGCCGGCGGGAGATTCCTGAAGTCGCCGCTCTCGAGGTTCTCAAGAGCGGCGATCTCCGCGTCGAGCAGTGTTCTGTCGTTGGGCGCGAAATCGAACACGTTCGTGGTCTTGACAGTCGTGGTCACTCGGATGATCTCCTTCTGGGCGTGGGAAAAGGAGCCTGCCGGCGAACCTGGCCGACGGGCGCGCGATCGTCCGCGGCCGTGACGAGGTGATGATCCGGATATCGGATCCGTGGTGCGGAAGTCTCCCGGTGCACGGGTTCGGAGCCTAGTGGTCGGAACCGTTAATTCGTCGGGTTTCATGCGGCCTGCGGAC
>NZ_CDWRCL010000343.1:0-2983 GCF_977927575.1 Frankia sp. CcCS3 | reverse complement strand
GGCCGGGTGACCGGGAGGGCGGGGCGGCCCGAGCCGCGCACGAAGACGGCGTCGAGCCGGCCGGGGTCGCCGGGTCGCGGCGCGAGGGCCGCCTCGTAGCCCAGGGCATCGGCCAGCGCGTATACGTCGTGGGGGTCGACGGCGGCCGCCTCGCCGGTCTCAGCGCAAAGCCCAGCCTCAGTGCAAAGCCCGGCCGCGGCGAGTTCGGCGGCGATCCGGGCGTCCGGGATCGCGGTCAGACGGACCCGCTCCGGCAGGCGGCCCCGGAGCAGCGCGCCGAGTGCCTCCACGCTGTCCACGTCGACGTCCCAGGCCAGAACGTCCCAGGCCGGGGTGAGCGGCTCCACCGCCCGGGCGCCGTCGACCGGGGCGGGTCGGCGCAGCACCACGTCGTAGCGGTGCCGGGTCAGCTCGTCGCGGTGGCGCCCCCGCTTGACCCGGACCGACACCTCGAGATCGGCCTGGGCCGCCAGGTCCAGGAAGAACGCCGGCGAGACCACCAGCTCCTTCTCCAGCAGGAGGCGCCGGTCGACGGCGGCCGCGAGCCGAGCCGGGTCGGGCCCGGGCCGCGGGCCGGGGCGGGCCAGCTCGACCGCGCTGTGGAAGGCGCGCAACCGGCCCAGGTCCCGGACGTCGCCGACGAACAGCGAGCCGCCCGGGGCCAGCAGGTCGAGCGCGCCCCGCAGCACCGAGGCCAGGTAGCCGGCGCTCGGGAAGTACTGGATCACCGAGTTGACGACGACCGTGTCGAAGAAGCCGGTGGGCAGCCCCTCGGTCAGGTGGGCCGCTTGGTGGCGCAGCTCGACCCGCCCGAAGCGGTCCGGGTCGGTGGCCAGCTCGGCCCGCAGCTTCGCGATGACGGGGGCGGCGAAGTCCGTGCCCCAGTACGCCTTGCACTCGGGCGCGAGCGGGCCGAGCAGCAGGCCGGTGCCGACGCCGATCTCCAGCACCCGCCGGGGCGCGAGTGCCCGGATGCGGTCGAGGGTGGCCGCCCGCCACTCCCGCATGTGCTCGAGCGAGATCGGCTGCCCGTCGTAGCTGGAATCCCAGCCGGCGAAGTCCTCGACGAGCGCGGCGGTCGGGATCCGCTCGTACTCGTCGCTGTAGATCTGACGCCACTCGCCGACCTGGTCGGCCTCGATCGCGGCCGCCTCGGCGGGCGAGGGCTCGGCCGGCACGACGTAGGCGACGAGGCGCTTCGCGCCCGGCGTCGCCGGGTCGGCCGCCGCGATCACGGCGGACTGGCTGACCGCCTCGTGGCCGTCGAGGGCGGCGGTGACCTCGCCGAGCTCGATCCGGTGGCCGCGGATCTTCACCTGGTCGTCGGTGCGGCCGAGGAAGTCGAGGTTGCCGTCGGGGCGGCGGGCCACCAGATCGCCGGTGCGGTACATCCGCCCGCCCGGCCGGACCGGGTCGGCCACGAAGCGGGCCGCGGTCAGGCCGGGCTGGTCGAGGTAGCCCCGAGCCAGGCCGTCGCCAGCTATGTACAGCTCGCCGGCGACGCCGTCCGGGGCCGGGCGCAGCCAGCGGTCGAGCACGTAGACGGAGGTGTTGCGGATCGGCCGCCCGACGGTCGGCGTCGGGCTGTCGGCCGTCGCGGCCCCGAGGGTGTTGATCGTGTACTCGGTCGGCCCGTACAGGTTGTAGCCGGCCGTCCCGTCGGTGGTCCGCAGCCGGGTCCAGACGGAGTCGGGCACGGCTTCCCCGCCCAGCATGACCAGGGCCGGCCGGTGCCCGTCCGCGGGGTCGCCGCCGGTGGCCGGCCCGGCCTCGCTGGCCGAGCCGGTCCGCTCCAGCAGGCCGGCTTCGAACAGGTGGGCCGCGTAGGTCGGGGCGACGTTGACGACGTCGATCCGGTGGCGGTCGCAGTAGGCGACCAGCCCCTCGGCGTCCCGGCGCAGGTTCTCGTCACAGATGTGCACCTCGTGGCCCTCGACGAGCCAGAGCAGCTCCTCCCACGACATGTCGAAGGCGAAGGAGACGGTGTGCGCGATCCGCAGGCGCCGCCCGCCGGCCGCCGCCACCGTCGGGGTGAAGATCTCGTCCCGGTGGTTGAGCCACATATTCGTCAGCCCGCGGTAGGGCGTGACGACGCCCTTGGGCCGGCCGGTCGAACCGGACGTGTAGATGACGTAGGCCGGGTGGTCGAGCCGGTCCGCGCGGTCGCGGGCGAAGGCGCCGAGCTCCGCGCCCGTCAGCGGGCCGGCCGGGGTGGCGGCCAGCTCGGCGGCGACGGCCCGCTCGTCCAACGCGAGCCAGCTCGGGCCGCCAGACGCGCCGGCGGCGTCCGACGGGCTGGGGGCGTCCGGGCCGCCGGCCAGGTAGCGGCCGGTGGCCCGGGTCGTGACCAGCAGCGCGGCTCGCCCGTCGGCCACCATCTCCATCAGGCGCGCCGGCGGATGGTCCAGCTCGAGCGGCAGGTAGGCGGCGCCGGTGCGCAGGACGGCGAACAGGGCGACAACCATGTCGACCGTCCGGCCGAGCCCGAGCGCCACCACCGTCTCCGGGCCGGCGCCGTGCGCGATCAGTAGCCGCGCCAGCCGGTTCACCCGCTCGTCCAGGTCGCGGTAGGTCAGCCGCTGCTCGCCGCGGACCAGCGCGACCGCCTCGCCGGTCCGCGCGGCCCGCGCGGCGAGCAGGTCGGCGACGGTGTCCGTGCCGATCGGCAGCGCCGGGGCCGAGACCTGGTCCAGCCGGGCCCGCTCGGCCGGCAGCAGCGGGTCGAGGGAGCCCACCGGCGCGTCGAGGTGACCGGCCAGCGAGCCGACCATGGCCAGGAGACGGGCGAACAGCGCCTCGGCCCGCTCCGCCGCGACCACGTCCGCCCGGTATTCCAGCCGCGCGGTGATCCGGGCCCCGGGGAACAGCACGAACGTCAGCGGGTAGTGGGTGTGGTCGAGGCTGCTGCCGCCGATGATCCCGTGGCGGGCGCTGGTCGCCTCGTTCGCCACCTCGTCGATGAAGTTCTGCAGGACGTAGAGCG
>NZ_CDWRCL010000342.1:0-3018 GCF_977927575.1 Frankia sp. CcCS3 | reverse complement strand
AGGCCCTAGTCGTCACAGCGGCCTCCCCCGCCCGATCCGACCAGTGGTCCGACCAGTGGAAGGAAGCACGGGAGGGGACGACGCGGGAAGCCGGCCGGTGGCCCGGGGGTCGGGCAGGCAGGCGGACGAACGCTGCATGAGAACCGACCATAACGGCGGAAGGTTACGTGGATGTTCATCGAGACGGACGCTCAGTGACGTAGTTCTGATCTTGCTTGGCGGCGGCGTTCATCACCTCACCTGCGCTATCTCACCTGCGTTATCGCCAGCTTCCACCCGCACCGACCCAGGCCGACACCCCCACCATCACCCAGAGTTACCTTACCGATGCTGGCACGAACTGCGGAGAGGGAGGCGACAGGTTTGAGGTGGACATGTCAGGGCCGGGTGTAGAGGGCGCAGCCCCATCCGGCCAGCGTGCGCAGCGGGAACGGCAGCCGGCAGCCGAGATCGGCTGCGGCCGTGTCCACCGCGGCCAGCTCTCCCAGCACCGCCTCCCAGGGCGCGTCACTCATCACCCCGAGCAGGGGCAGCGCGCACGCCGCCCGCACCCAGCCCTGGTCGACCACCACATAGCCCCCGCCCATGCCCTCGATGGCCCGGGCGGCGGTCACCATGTCGTCGTCCCGTGCCCCGACGACGATCAGATGCCCCGGCGGCTCCGCCGTCGTGACCGCGAGCGCGCCCCGGGTCAGCCCGCACCCGCGGAGCATCCCGACGTCGATCTCGTCCGAGGAGCCGTCCCGACCGAAAATTGCGATCTTGAGAAGGTCCCGGGACGGATCGGCCACCGCCCAGCCGTCCCGCAGGGTGGGTTCCACCCGCACGGTACGGAGCCCACGCGGGCGGGAGAGGTCGGAGACCTGGCCCGTCCCGGTCATCCGCAACGCCCGCGCTGGTCCACCGACGGGCGGCGCCGTCCCCGGGTCGCGAGGGGGATCGACGCTCACCACGACCACACTGGCATCTTGCCGGTGGGACCGTCGCAGGCCGGGTGATGTGAAGGAGCCGGCGTGCAGGTTCGCCGGGAGTCGTGTCCGGCCGGTGGCCCAGGCGGGCGAGATGTCGAGGTTGTCGAACAGGGGTCGGCCGCATTCCGCGGCGATCCGGCCACCCGCCACCACCACGTCGGGCGGCGCGGTTCCGGCCAGGGAGGAGACGACCTGGAGATCGGCGAAGCGGGTGGGCGCGATCGACCCCAGGGTGGGTTCCAGATCGTGCCTGCGGGCGGGGAGCAGGGAGAACCGCCGGATGGCGTCGATCTGGCCCATCCCCCGACCGACCGCAAGTCGCACGTCGTAATCGAGATGCCCGATCGTGGCGAGCTCCGCGACCGATCTGGCCCTGCCCCGGACCGGCTCGGCCCCGCTGTCGGCCGCCCGCAGCAGACCGCCGGCCTCCGTGGCGGACGACTTGACGGGCGCCGCCCCTACCGAGGACAGCGCGGTCAGCGCGGAGGCGGGCGGTATCGGAGGCACCTCGACGACCGGGGCGGCGGGCGCCCCGGTCCCGGGAACCTGCCCCGCTCGGACCAGCACCCGCAACGGGGTCGAGGATCCCGTCACCAGATCCACACCGCGCAGACCGCCCAGCGCGACCAGGACGGCCGGGTCGGTCACCAGGGTGGCGGTTCCCCGCGGGACGATCAGGCGAGCCAGTTCTCCCGGAGTGAGCAGCGTCTCCTCGACGCGCAGGCCGGCGTCGACATAGGCCGGCAGGACGAATCTGCCGGCGGCGTCGAGCGAGCGCCGACCCGCCAACGTTCCCGGCTTCGTGACTGCGGCGATGTAGCACCCCACGATCAGGATGTCCCGCGCGGCCACGGCACCGCTGTGGACGGCGACGACAAGCCCACCGCGTACGACGAGGTCGGCCTCCTCCTCACCCGCGGCCACCCGACGCAGTCGAGCGAGCTGTGCCTCGGACGGACGCAGCAGGTCCGCGCCGACCACGGGTACCTGCCCGGTCGGACCAGTAGCCGCCGCCGGATCACGCGGGTCGGCCGCGGGAGCGGTGGTGGAGAAGGTCGTGTTCGACGCCGCCGTGCGGGCCGGGGTCGCCGATCGGTGGGGCGTGGCAGACGCCGATCGGTGGGGCGTGGCAGAGGAGACGGTCGGCTGGGGCGCCCGTCCGGACACCGTCATCAGCCGGAGTCCCCGACTGGAGCGTTCGGCGTTCATGGCGGCCTCTCGTCTGCCGGTCAGCACCGAGGCTGCACCCGATGGCGGCACGCCCGGAAGAGGATCACGTATGACCAACGGCGAAATCACCCCCATTACTTCCTTTACTCCAGAACAAGCCGGGTGCCCCCGGAGCCGGCGGACCAGCACCGCCCGCCGGGAGGGCGGCGATGGCGTGATTGTTGTTTGCCACGTGTCATTACCCGCCATGCGCCGAAACCGGCCGGTAACGCAGGTGGAACACCATGTTGACCAGAGACGGGAAGAACACGGCGATCCCGGCGATCATGCCGACCGCGGCACGGCCCCGCCCGAAGACCAGTGCGAGCAACCGAACCCCTGTCAGCCTCATCCCGGGCGCACCCCCACCTGCCGGTCGGTCCGACCGGCCCGAGCGGTTCCCCGGACGTTAGAAAGAAGGCGTATCGGTCCCATCGCGCCCGGGTGAATTACCAGTAACTCCATTCTTGCTGTTGACGGAACCACACTCCCGCGGCGTCCCCGGCAATGTCGGGACGGAAACCTGGACGAAACTTTTCTTGGGCTTCGGGAGTGTCGCCGTTCACCTGACCGTCACATTGGAGTCGAAATGAAATAACTTGCGCGTTTCGAACCCTCCACAGGCCTGTGACCTGCGATGATGCTCTCGATCACGTATTTGTTACTTCATTACGTCCCCATTGCACCCCGATATGCCCGACGAGCATCGGGGCCGGAGCGTCACCGGCATGTCGTGGACCGCGCCGAACCGAACCGGGCCGACGGCATTCCCCGGCCTGCTAGGCTTCGCATTCGTGCTGCTGAGCCCCCATGAACAGGAACGACTGCTGATCCATGT
>NZ_CDWRCL010000341.1:0-3019 GCF_977927575.1 Frankia sp. CcCS3 | reverse complement strand
ATCAACGAATGGCTGCCCCGATAAACTTCCCAAACAGGCCCTAGCGGTGCGACGGCCGTCATGTTCCGTCCACGCACGGTAGGGGAGGCAGTGGAGATGCTGGCCACCGCCCGTGACGCCGGCAGGGCGGTCGATCTGCTGGGCGGCGGCACCGATCTCGTCCCCGCTCTCCGGTCCGGCGAGCGTCGGCCGGGAGCGGTGGTCGCCCTGCGCCGGGTTCTGGAACTGCGGGTCCGCGGCGCCGGGGCGGATTCGCTCACCGTCGGTGCGGGCGTGACTTACACCGATCTCGCGGGCTGGTCACTGTCGCCTGGCCTCGCCCTCGCCGCCCGAGTGGTCGGTTCCGCGCAGGTCCGCAACCTCGGCACGGTCGGTGGCGCGCTGGGCTCGGCACGTCCCACCGGCGACCTGCTCACCTTCCTCACCGCCGCGGACGCCGAGATCCTCGTGGCCTCGCCGCGCGGACCCGGCCGGATGACGCTGCCCGCGTTCCTCGCCGACGGGCTCGCCCCCGACGCCCTGGTCACCGCGGTAAGGCTGCCGCGGCCGGCCGGACCGCAGAGCTATCTCAAGATCGGGGGCAGGCAGGCCGCCTACCAGGCGTTGGTGTCGTGCGCCGTCCTCGTCGACCGGATGCGCCATCGACTGGCCTGCGCGATCGGGGGGGGGGTCGGCTGCCGATCCGGATAACCGTCGCCGAGCGGTTCGCACACGACGAGGTGGACTGGTCCGCAGGGGCTGCGTCCTCGTCGGCGGCCCGCCGGTTCGGTGAGCTGGTGAGCGAAGCGGTCTGGCGGGCCGGGCCGGAGCTCGCGGCGGGTCCGCGGGTCTCCGCCGACTACCGCCGGCATGCTGCCGGCGTGCTGGCCGCCCGGGCGTTCACCCGATGCCTGGATGCCGCGGGGGCGCCGGTGGACCCTGGAGCCGGGCAGGACGCCCGGCCATGACCGCCCGTTTCGCGGGGGAGGTCCCGGCCGGACCGCCGGCCGGGTCGTCCTGGCCGGACGACGGTGTCGTCGCGCCGTATCACCTCCATGTCGACGGCTTCCTGCACACGGTGGCCGGCGCCTGGATCGGGGACTCCCTGCTCACCGTCCTGCGGGACGTCATCGGGGTGACCTCGGTGAAGGACGCGTGCGAGCAGGGGCGCTGCGGTGCCTGCTCCGTTCTCCTGGACGGCCGGTTGGTGGCGTCCTGCACGGTGCTCGCCGCGGACGCCGACGACGCCCAGGTGATCACCGTTACCGGTCTGAGGACGGCGGGACCCGCCAGGGCCGTGCGGGCGGCGTTCCTCGAGGAGGGCGCCGTGCAGTGCGGCTTCTGCACCCCAGGGTTCGTGGTCGCGGTGACGGACCTGCTCACCCGGCGGCCGGATGCGGACGAGGAGGAGATCAGGGAATCGTTGGCCGGCAACATCTGCCGGTGCACCGGTTACGGCCGGATACTCGCTGCCATCAGAACAGTGCAGGCTGAGCGGGGCACCCTGCCTTCGGGGGATACACCTGCTCCGCCCCACCGGGGGGGTGGGCCGATGAGTCCGGGGATCGGTCGTCCGGTGCGTCGTCCGGACGGGCCGGACAAGGTGACCGGTAGCTTCTCCTACGTTGGTGATCTGCGTGTTCCGGGGATGGTGCATGCCCGCACCCTGCGATCGCCCCATGCCCGGGCGCGGATCCGGCGCGTCGACGTCGACGCCGCGCGCCGGCTGCCCGGCGTCGTGGGGGTGGTGACCGCCGCCGATGTCCCCGGCACGGCCACCTACGGGCTGATCGTCGCCGACCAGCCGGTGTTCGCCGCGACCGAGGTCCGGTACGCGGGGGAACCGGTCGCCGCCGTGGCTGCGGTCGACGTCCGGACCGCGCGCCGGGCGCTCGCCGCGATCGAGGTGGACTACGAGCCGCTGGCACCTTCGACCGACCCCGACCGGGTATGGCAGCCGGATGCCGAGCCGCTGCATCCGGCGGGCAACCTGTACCGCGAGATCGAGCTGCGCCACGGCGATCCCGACGCGCTCGGCCCGGTGGTGGTCGAGGACCACTACCTCGTCGGGATGCAGGACCAGGCGTTTCTCGCTCCCGAGGCGGCCCTGGCGATGCCGGCCGCCGATGGTGGAGTGGACATGCGGGTGGCGACCCAGTGGCTGCATTCGGACCGGGAGCAGATCGCGGCCTGCCTCGGTCTCCCGGAGGAGCTCGTCCGGCTCGCCCTGGCCGGTGTGGGGGGTGCCTTCGGCGGCCGGGAGGACGTCACCCTTCAGATCCACGGCGCCCTGCTCGCCCGGGCTACGGGGCTTCTGGTGCGGATCGCCTACGACCGGGTCGAGTCCTTCCTGGGCCATCCGCACCGGCATCCGGCCCGGATGTGGTTCCAGCACAGCGCCACCGCCGACGGGAACCTGGTCAGCGTGCGGGCGCGGCTGGTGCTGGACGGCGGTGCCTACGCGTCGTCCTCGCCGGCGGTGCTGGCGAACGCGGTCACCCATGCCGCGGGTCCGTACCGGGTCCCGAACGCCCACCTGCACGGAGTCGTCGTGCGGACCAACAACCCCCCGTGCGGCGCCATGCGGGGGTTCGGGGTGTCGCAGGTGACCATCGGTCACGAGGCCCAGATGGATCGGCTGGCCGACGCCCTCGGCATGGATCCGGTGGGCCTGCGCGTCCGCAATGCCGTCCGACCGGGGGATGTGCTGCCCACCGGTCAGGTGATGGGCGCACCGCTGCCGGCGCGGGAGGTCATCGAGGCGGTGGCCCCGCGTCCGCTCCCGCCGGCGATGCCGGCGAATGTCGCGGTGACCGCGTTGCCCGGCGGTCGACCGGCCGCGGCCGAACCGGGCCGGGTCCGTCGGGGGGTCGGCTACGCCCTGGCCTACAAGAACCTGCTCTTCTCGGAGGGCATGGACGACTCCTCCGTCGCCCGTGCCCGCCTGGAGTTGGCTGAGGACGGAACGGTGCGGGCCCGGCTGCACAGCGCGTGTGCCGAGGTGGGCCAGGGATTCGTGACGATCGCGGGGCAGATCGCC
>NZ_CDWRCL010000340.1:0-3029 GCF_977927575.1 Frankia sp. CcCS3 | reverse complement strand
GAAGCAGTGCTGTCCGTGCGCGAGCTGCGCAAGTCCTTCGTCCTGCACACCATCGACGGCCGGAGGGTCGAATCCCTGCACGGTGTCGACCTCGACGTGCGCGCGGGCGAACACGTCGCCCTGGTCGGCCCCAGCGGCGCCGGGAAGTCGTCGTTGCTGCGCTGCGTCTACCGCACCTACCTGCCCGACTCCGGCGAGGTGTGGCTGCGCACCGCTACCGGAGACGTGGAGTTGACCGGGCTGGCGGACCGGGCGATGGCCCGGCTGCGGGGCCGAGAGATCGGGTACGTGTCCCAGTTCCTGTCCGCGCCGCCGCGGACCGGGCCGTGGGAGGTCGTCGCCGCGGCGGCCCGCCGCCGGGGGCTCGACCGCTCCGAGGCGCGCGACGCGGCCGCGGCCGTGCTGCGGCGGCTGAACCTCGACGAAGGGCTGTGGGACGTCGACTGTGGCGTCCTGTCGGGCGGCGAGCGGCAGCGGGTGAACCTCGCGGCCGGCACGGTGCGCCCACCGCGGCTGCTGCTGCTCGACGAGCCGGTGTCCGCGCTGGACCCGGCCAACCGCGAAGCCGCGCTGGAGCTGATCGGATCCCTTGCCGCGCAAGGAGTCGCGGTGCTCGCGGTGTTCCACGACCTCGACGCGATGAGGCGGCTCGCGTCGCGGGTCGTGCTGATGTCCGGCGGTCTGGTCGAGCGGTCCGGTAGCTGCGCCGACCTGCTGGCGGGTGTGGCATGAGCACGACCGTCACCGGATCCTGGCCCCCGGCATCCCGGACCCCGCCATCCTGGACCCCGGCCGCGCCACCCGCCGACTACGTGCTCGGCCACGTGCGGGCCGTGCTGCCCGACCGGCTGCTTGAGGACGCCCGGATCGTGGTCCGCGAAGGACGCATCGCCGCCGTCGAGAAGCATCCGCCCGGCTCCGGAGCCGACGTGGACGGTCAGGGCCTGCTGTGCGCGCCCGGCCTGATCGACACCCACAGCGACGGGCTCGAGAACGAACAGCTGCCCCGACCGGGCGCCGAGCTGCCGATCGAGTTCGCGCTGCTGTCCTTCGAGGGCAAGCTGCGGGCCGCGGGCGTGACGACCGTGTTCCACGGCATCTCCTTCGAGGACACCCACCACGACATCCCGCGCAGCGTGGGCCAGGCGGAGAAGACGTGCAAGGCGATCGACGCCTATCCCGGCGGGCTCGTCGATCACCGGATCCTGTACCGGCTCGACGTGCGCAGCCCGGAATCGCTGTCCGCGCTGGCGCGGCGACTGGACCAGGTGCCCGACGGCGCCCTGGTCTCCCACGAGGACCACACCCCGGGCCAGGGCCAGTACGCCGTCCGCGAGTACTACGAGCGCTATCTGATGGGCAGCCGCGGCCTGTCCGAGGCGGAGGCTCGCGAGCATGTCGACCAGCTCATCGCCGACCGGGACGGCAGGCTCGACATCCGCGAGGAGGCCCTGATCTGGCTCGCCGCGCGCTCGGCGCGGATCCGGCTGCTCGGGCACGATCCCAGCTCGGCCGCCGAGATCGCCGAGCTGCGGGCCCGCGGCTGCGCGGTCGCCGAGTTCCCCACCACGATCGAAGCGGCGGAAGCCGCCCGCGCCCACGGGCTTCCCGTCGTCATAGGCGCCCCGAACATCCTGCGGGGACGTTCCCACAACGGCAACGCCTCCGGCCGTGACCTGGTCGGCCGCGGCCTGGTGACCGCGCTGGTGTCGGACTACCTGCCCTCCGGTCTGCTCGCGGCCGCCATGCTGCTCGCCGAGCAGGGGCTCGCCACCCTGCCGGTCGCCATCGGCCTGGTGACCGCCGGGCCGGCCGAGGTCGCCGGACTTCCCGACCGCGGCCGGCTCGAGCCGGGGCTGCGCGCCGACCTTGTGCTGGTCGAGCCGCGCCGCCCCTGGCCGGCGGTGCGGTCCGTGTTGTCATCCGGCGGTGTCTGGTGACAATCGGGAGTGCGGCGGTGACCCGGTGGCCGGTTCCCGAGCCGGAGATTCCGGCCGGGACGGATCCCGCGCTGGCCGCCGCCGCCCGCGCGGCGGTGGGCGCCTTCCGCGGCGCGCGCGAGCGGTATACGCGCGCGGAGCTCGCCGAGGAGGTCGGCATGGGCGCCGACGGCACCCTCACCACGCGTCTGGACCTGCTGGTCGACACCGCGGTGGCGGAGGTGGTGAATGCCCACCGGGTCAACCTGATCAGCGAGGAGATCGGTGTCATCGACAACGGTTCGGCGGTCACGCTCGTGGTCGATCCGGTCGACGGCACCGCCAACGCGGTCGCGGAGGTGCCGTTGTCGGCCTTCTCCGGCGTGGTCGCCGTCGACGGCAGGGCGACCGAGGCCCTCACCGTCTGGTTGGACACCGGCCGCAGCTGGCATGCGAAAGCCGGCGTCCCGGCGCCCTACCGGACAACAGGCCGGCGCGCACTCGACGGCGCCGCGGTCAGCCTCCTGCGGCCGCAGGCCAAGAACGAGGCGGCCTGGCTGCGGGTGAGCCGCCGGGCCGCGCGGGTGCGCATCCTGTCCAGCAGCTGGCTGGAGGCCGCCCTCGTGGCGCAGGGCTCCACGGACGCCTTCGCCGACGCCGGCTCGGACACGCACCGCATCATGGACATCGCCGCGGCGTCCGTGCTGGTCCCGGCGGCGGGCGGCGCGATGATCGACGCCTTCGGCCGCCCGGTCGAGATCGTCCCCGACCTCAGCCGCCGCTGGTCCGGCGTGATCGCGGCGACCCCGGAGCTGGCGTACCAGCTCGCGGACGAGATCAGCGGCTCTTCCTACTGATCCGTTTATCCCCGGCGGCCAGGACCTGGATGTTGCCGCCGTGGTTGGCGACCTTGCGGCGCGGGGTTCCTTTCGGAGCCCCGCGCCGTCGTCGTCACCACCCCGAGGGGCATTCACTCCCTGTGACGGTCAAAGGCTCAGTGCGCCCCGGGCTTGAGTGGCCGTACCAGTTTGCGTGAGGTGAACTGGAACTTTTCACGCTGGTAGAAACGCAGAGCTCGGGTGCGGGTGAGCGCGCTGCCTAGTACTCCAG
>NZ_CDWRCL010000339.1:0-3043 GCF_977927575.1 Frankia sp. CcCS3 | reverse complement strand
GGGCGGCCACGGTCGGCGGCCCGGCAGCCGACCCGCCGGCCGGCCCCGGCGGGCGCCGCTGCCCCGCGGCGTTGAGGGTGCGGGTCCGCCGGTCCTGGACGGTGTCGAAGCCGGCGGCGATGACCGTCACCCGCACCTCGTCCCCGAGTGCGTCGTCGATGACCGCACCGAAGATGATGTTCGCTTCCGGGTGGGCCGCGTCGGCGACCAGTTCGGCGGCCGCGTTGATCTCGAACAGGCCGAGGTCCGACCCACCCGAGATGTTGAGCAGCACCCCCTGGGCCCCGTCCATGCTCGCCTCGAGCAGGGGGGACGCGATGGCCTGTTCGGCGGCGACGGTGGCCCGGTCGTCGCCGCGGGCCCGTCCGATGCCCATCAGGGCGCTGCCGGCATGGGACATGACCGTCTTGACGTCGGCGAAGTCCAGGTTGATCAGGCCGGGCGTGGTGATCAGGTCGGTGATGCCCTGGACACCGGAGAGCAGCACCTGGTCGGCGCTGCGGAAGGCGTCGAGAACGCTGATGTCCCGGTCCGTCATCGCCAGCAGACGGTCGTTCGGGATGACAATGAGGGTATCGACCTCATTACGAAGAGTGTCAATACCGGTGTCAGCCTGGGTGGCCCGGCGCCGACCCTCGAAGGTGAACGGCCGGGTGACCACACCGATGGTGAGTGCTCCGAGGGAGCGGGCGACGTTCGCGACGACCGGCGCACCGCCGGTACCCGTGCCACCACCCTCACCTGCGGTGACGAAGACCATGTCGGCCCCCTTGAGGACCTCCTCGATCTCCTCCCGGTGATCCTCGGCAGCCTGGCGGCCGACCTCGGGGTCGGCTCCGGCGCCGAGGCCTCGGGTGAGCTCACGGCCGACGTCGAGTTTCACGTCGGCGTCGCTCATGAGCAGGGCCTGGGCGTCGGTGTTGATGGCGATGAACTCGACGCCCTTGAGACCGACTTCGATCATCCGGTTGACGGCGTTGACGCCACCACCACCGATCCCGACGACCTTGATGACCGCGAGATAGTTCTGTGGGGCAGCCATGCGGTGTCGGTCCTCCAGCGGCGTCGGTGGTCGGACGGGGGTTACCCCGCCCCTGCGCCGCCGCGGGAAGGCGGAGCCACGCGGCGAGCGGGAAAGCAGTCGAAGCCTCAACCTTCACCGCCAGCTAGACGGTTACAGTTATGTCAACTTCCGACTGTGGATCGGACAGTAGGCACGGCTCCGGCGGTGGTCAAGGACGCTGTCGGCGCGTCACGACTTTCCCCGCATGGTGGCTTCGCCAGCATGCGGGGCCCCCGCCCCAGAAGGGGTCTATGGTAGCCGTGGCTCGCCTCTGGCGACCTCCCCTGGACAGCCGGCGAGGGCTTCGTCTCAATGTACGGGTCCCGCTCAATGTACGGATCCCGGCACCCGGCCGTGCCACGGATCAAGGGACCTCACCATCCCCGGAGCCGATGATGGTGTACTGCCTCCCGTGACCGGTCAGCGCACCCAGCACGTCCATTTCCTCGGCATCGGAGGCAGCGGCCTGTCTCCGCTGGCCCAGATCCATCTCGCGGGCGGCGGGACGGTGAGCGGCAGCGACTCCGAGGACTCGCCCCGGGTGGCGACCCTACGCGCACGGGGGGTACCGATCCGGATCGGGGCCACGCCCGGTCCGGCCGCCGTCGCCGCCGAGCTCGCCGGTGCGGATGTCGTGGTCGCGTCCAGCGCGCTGCCCGACGACCATCCGGAGATCGTCGCCGCCCGCGCGCTCGGTCTGCCCGTGCGCCGCCGTTCGGAATGGCTACCGGAGCTCACCGCCGGGTACCGGCTGGTCGCCGTCGCCGGTTCGCACGGCAAGTCGACCACCTCGGCGATGCTCACCCTGGTCCTGCGCGCCGCCGGGCTGGATCCCACGGCGGTCATCGGCGCAGAGGTGTCACAGCTGGGGGGGAACGCGCTGGCCGGCTCCGGCGACGTCTTCGTCCTGGAGTCCGACGAGTACGGCGGCGCCTTCGCGGGCCTCGACCCGAGCATCGCCGTCATCACCAACGTTGAGTGGGAGCACCCCGACGTCTTCCCCGACGAGGCATCGGTCCGGGCAGCCTTCGCCGCGTTCGCCCGACGGGTCCGGCCGGGTGGACGACTGGTTGTCTGCGGAGATCATCCCGGGGTGGTCGCCGTCCTCACCGAGCTGGGTCGCCAGCGGCCCGGCAAGGACGTCGCGGTGATCGACTACGGCTTCGAGCCGGAACGCCACTGGCGCGCGGTCGACGTCGTCACCACCGCGGGGGACGACATGACCGGGGCGACCGTCCTGCGGGCCGGCCAGGAGGTCGGTGCGCTGACCCTGACGATACCCGGCCGACACTCGGTGCTGAACGCGCTCGCGGTCCTCGCCACCGCCACCGAACTGGGAGTCGCTCCCGCCCAGACCCTCACCACCCTGACGACCTTCACCGGCGCGGCCCGACGGTTCGAGTTCGTGGGCTTCTGGAACGGCAGCACCGGCACCGGGCCCGCCGGAGGTCCGGGCAGCCTGGAGGTGATCGACGACTACGCGCATCATCCGACGGAGATCCGTCTGACGCTCGCCGCGGCCCGTTCGCGGGCTCGGGGACGGCAGATCTGGGCGGTACTCCAGCCACATACGTTCAGTCGGTTCGCCGCGCTGCTGGATGACTTCGCGGCCGCGTTCGGCGACGCCGACCGGGTGTACGTCACCGACATCTATGCCGCCCGCGAGACCGACGACCTCGGTCTGCATGCCGTCGACCTGGTCAAGCGGGTGAGCGAGCCGGCGGCAACGTACTACGTGTCCTGGTCCGAACTCGTCGAACGACTCGCCACGGACGTCCGCGCCGCCCTGAGCGACGAGGCGTCGCGGGGGGTCCTACTGCTCACGCTCGGAGCGGGAACGAGCACCACGGTCGGTCCCCGGCTACTGGCCGCCCTGGGCTTCGCGGCGGCCGGTTGACCTCCCGTTGCATAAGAGCGCCCGATAGTGGCGCTCAGGCCGCCTCACCTTGCGGTGAGGCACTCCCGGTCTGACCGGCCGGC
>NZ_CDWRCL010000338.1:0-3062 GCF_977927575.1 Frankia sp. CcCS3 | reverse complement strand
ATCGCGGCTGTCGCGGCCGACGGGGTAGCCGCCACGGTTCTCCGGCGTGCCCCAGTCTCGACCGTAGGGATCGCGCCCGTGGTCGATCCGGTCGTCGGGGGCCGGCCGCTCGTCACGCCCGCGTGGGTAGGGGTCACGATCATAGCCACCGGGCGGGCCGTAGGGGTCCTCCTGATAACCGCGCCCCCCCCGGGACTGGTCGGGGTAGCCGTCACGGCCATACCCGCCGTACGAGTCGCCACCGCGCGGGTCGCCGACGCGCGGCGGGTCCGTCACCCCGGGCAGGTCGGCTGGCGAACGGCGGATGCCCAACGGGTCGTAGCCACCTGGACCGTCCGCATCCGGGCCGGTCTGCTCGGCTGGCCCACGCCGACGGTTCCCGTCAGCCGAGCGGCCGGGGGCATCTGCTCCGTAGGGAGCTCGCCCGCCGTCCTCCGGACGGTATTCGTACCTCTCCTGACCACTCATGATCCCAATTCCGCACCGATCGCAGTAGTCGGGTCGTGAGACAGGTGCCCCGTAGGGCATCGTGCCCTCACCTGATCACCGGTTCACCCGGAGGGTCCTCGTCGACCGTGCGTCAAGGACCATCTCATCGATCTTCTTGACGTTCTTCTTCAACCGAACCGTACCTGTTGTGGCATTGTCGACGTGAACCACCTTCTGTAGGAGGCGGTAGGTGTCTTCGTTGCCGGAGGCGAGCGCCAGCTGAGCGTCGCGTCCGAGCAACAGTGTCGCAGTCGCCTCGTCGCCGGCCCGACGCGCCTCCAGGCCCCGTAGCACCGCGGCCGGGAGTTCCACCTGGTCGGTGTAGTGGGTGACTGGGTCGCTGATCCGGCTCCACTGGGTCTCATCGTCCGTCCAAACCGCTCGGACCAGCGCCTTTGACGCCACCCGGCCGTCGACGACGAGGCTGACCCGCGCCGCCGACGTCTCGGTTCCCAGCGCGCGGGCGGGCACCTGGACACTCAGGTGGTAGTCGCGCGACTCGATTCCCCACGCGCCGGTAGGGTAGCCGAAGCAGCGTTCGTCCGCGGGCGTGGCCTCGCCCGTCAGATCACGTACCACGGGTGCGACCTCCGCGGTGAAGACGCTCATCAGTCCTCCACCCGGGCGGCCACCACCGTGATGTTGTCGTGTCCCCCGGAGTCGATGGCGAAATCGACGAGGTGGCGGGCGACGTCGATGGCCTCGCAGTGGGGTGGGAGCTGGTTGACCAGCGCGGCCATCATGTCGGGCCGGGACACGTAGTTCCACAGCCCGTCGCTGCAGACCAGTACCGTGGCCGGCGCCTCGATTGGGAACATCTCGGTGTGCGGCGCGACGTCCTCGACGTCGCCGCCCAGCCAGCGGGTGAGGGTGTGCGCCCGCCGGTGTGTCTCGGCCTCGTTGGCTGGGATGAGCCCCGCGCGCGCGGCCTCAGCCGCCCAGGTGTCGTCGGCGGTCAGCCGCTCGCACCAGCGCGGACCGAGCAGGTAGACTCGGCTGTCGCCGACCCAGCCGACCGTGACCATGCCCGGGCCGTCCGGGGTCGGCGGGGTGACGATGGCCGCGGCGAACGTGCACGACGGCGCCATCCGCCCCTCGGCCGCGCTGAGTTGGGCGATGGTCGCCTGGGCCGCGTCGACGGCGGCGTGCAGCGCGGCCTCGGCGTCCTCCGGGGAGAACCCGCCGACGACCGTGCGGGGCGATGTTCGTGGCTTCTTGTAGTCGGCATACGACGGTTCGAGGATGTCGAGCATCTCCTCGGCCCGGCTGACGCCGCGCGACGGGCGGGTGTCGTGGTGGACGGGGCGCCCCGGGCCGTGGGCACGCACCGCATCCGCGAGGACCGTCATGGCGGTGGTCGCCGCGGCGGCCGAGGCCTGCCCGGAGCCCGGAGTGGTCGACACGCCGTCACACACCACCGCGATCAGCGTGCCGTACACGACGGCCAGGCCCATGGCGTCCTCGTTGGTGGTGTGCCGGACGCCGCGGTCGCACACGCCGGCGAACTGGCCGAGGTCGACCTCGCTGTGGTCGGCGTCGCCGTGGCCGGGGTCCGGACCCTCCAGCCCGTGACCACAGACCTCGCAGTACCGGTCGTCGGCATACACCGGCGCCGCACACACCGGGCAGCGACCCAGGTCGTCGTCGAGTTCGAACGGCCCCCCGGTGATCTGGTAGGCGACTGTGGGGGCGTCGTCATGCGGGTTGAGGTCCACCGTCATGCCGCCGGGAGAAATCGGCCGCGGCCGGAAACAGCCGGGGGAACGCATGCGGGCGGTGTGCGCAGAGCCATGTGCTGGGTGCCTCCTGCCCCTGACGGTCCGGTCCTTGACGGTCGGGTCGCTAACGGCCGGATCGTCGATGCTCGCCGTGGCCGTCTCGGGACACCGACGGCGCGCGCCCGATGATCGACCGAGGTGGTCACACTCGTCGAGCTGGTCATCACGCATTCATGGAGACGTATTCTCCCAGCTTCCCCCGCGGCACGTCGAGGGTGTAGATTGCCGTGCCGGCGACCTGATCCGACGCGCCCGCCATCGTCGGCGGGCGACCCTAAAAGAGCGTAAAGGCCGGGGGTGGATGGTGGCAGGGCCCCCGCACTCCGGGGAACCCCGGGCCCGCCGGTCGGCGTGGTGATGCGCACCTGACCCTCCTGACGCCGGTGAGGGGCGGCCGGACCACGTCAGGTCGGGCCGTGGGCCTGCCGGCCCTCAGGATAGGGCGCCGGGTCCCCGGAAACGGCCATGTCGAGGTATGCCCATGGCAGAGCTCCTCCGACGAGCTCCTGCCGAGCTCTCGCTGAGCGTGCCCCGACACGCCGGTGTCGTCCGCCGTATACCATGGTCACATGGTCATTCCCCGGGCGTGTACTGGTCGGTGGTCCTGATGGCCGGCGCCGCTCGCCGGGGCGGTGGGATCGCCCGCGGCGGTCAGGGCGGTCGGGCCGCCAAGTCCGGTTCCCACCGCAAGGGGGCCTCCACGGGCAGCGGCGGTCACGGCCGCAAGGCGCTGGAGGGCCGTGGGGCCACGCCGCCCGCGCAGCTGCGCCCCGGCCATCCCGCCCAGCGTCGTGC
>NZ_CDWRCL010000337.1:2861-3558 GCF_977927575.1 Frankia sp. CcCS3 | reverse complement strand
CCGCAAGATCACGAATCTACGTGAATGTTTACCTGAGCGGCGTCAAACCCGAGAACCGATATGAATGTATCCTCACGCGTCCGACGTCCGGCACCTGAGAGCCGTATCAGAGCACATCGCCCTCATACCGGTTGAGGAGACGACCGCAGCAGTATGGAACTCGTACCAAGGGAACGAAATGCCGTACTGCACAGGATTCTTGCAATCTCGGTTGAACAACGTGGTTGAACGACGTGTCAGAGCGGCGGATATCCCGGACGATGGGCGGATGGTCAGCCGTCTGCTTTGCCGACGACTCGCCGTGCGCACGCTCGTCCGGGCGGCACGGCGCGTCCTCGCCAGCTGACCCATCATTGATCTTCTCCGCGCCGTCTGGCCTGACGGACTTCACCGCTGCCTGTGGCTCCCCCATGCAAGCGTCTCATGTCGTGACCGGCTCAGGGAATCTGGACTACCTGGGAGGCAATGCTCAGGCCCGCCCCATACCCAATGAGCAGCGTCGAATTCGGGGCTCGAGCCATCGGCGACTGTGAGCAGTCCAGCCAGCTTTCCGTGCATCCGACGGTGTCCCTGCCGGTAGATGTCCCAGCCGGTCATCGGCACGGGACCGAACCGGATACGCATCCGGAACAGCCGTGCGATCTGCAGGGCAGGGCTGGTGTTGTACTGCCAGGCCCCGCAGGGCATCCAGCGCATA
>NZ_CDWRCL010000337.1:0-2371 GCF_977927575.1 Frankia sp. CcCS3 | reverse complement strand
AGGCCTGTGACCTGCGATGATGCTCTCGATCACGTATTTGTTACTTCATTACGTCCCCATAGCTGCCGCCGTCCCGGGCCGCCTCGATGGCTTCCCGTCAGCGTCAGCGACCGCCTGCCGGGATCGTCGGCATCCCTCTTGACCCGGAAGAATCTGCCGCAGTCGGGGTGCAGCAGACCCGTGCCGACCAGTTCGTCGACCGTGCCGCCGGAGGCGAACGCAGGGTTGAGCGAGATCCACGGGTCAGGCCAGCGGACCTTCGCCGCCCGCTCCTGCTCGAGATAATCTCTGATCTTCTCGTCGCGAACCTCGACGAGGGAGTCGGTGAAGGCCGCATAGTCCTCGATCAGGCTCCGATGAGTCTCGAAGACCTCCACGTACTCCCTGCCCTCCTACCCGCCAGGTCCGAACAGTGTCCGGCCAGCACATCCAGGTCGGGCGCGGCGGGCCGGGTGCGTCTGTCGACGTACCCTACGGTGATCGGCGCCCACCGTCCGGCATGACGGACCGGCTTCTGCTTCTGGTGGATCCGCCGCCTGGCCTGACCTGGCCTGACCCGGCCCGGCCTGACCGCGGCACACCGTGGGCTGTTCCGGTGGGTGTCTGTCCAGAGGCCCCGGGCCCGATTCGTCCTTGTGGACACGCACGGCCACACCGGGAACCTTGCCTGTCCAGAGGCTTCGACGTCCCTTTTATCCCTCTGGAAAGGCAAGAGAGGGGGGCTGGCTACTCGGCTATTCGAAGCGGGGCGGCTGGCCGGTCGCCTCGAGGACGGACATCCACAGATCGCCGGCCGGGTCGACCTGGTTGCGCTGGCTGATCGCGAGCGGGATCGGGATGTGGATGAACCGCCGCCGCCAGCGGCCGACGACCATCTCCGTGCGGCCGGACATCGCGGCATGCACGGCCGCGTGGGCGAGCCGGATCGTGTAGACGCTGTCGTACGGGTTCGCCGGCACGCTGCGGATCACATAGCTGGGGTCGATGTACTTCAGGTTGAGCTCGATACCCTCGGCGTCGAAGTACTCCTTGATCCGGCGGGAGAGCTCCGGGCCGATGTCGTGCAGCTTGCGGTTCCCGGACGCGTCGGTGCTCTCCGGCTGGCCGACGACGAGCTCCTGGCCGGCACCCTCGGCGACGACGACGACGGCGTGGCCGCGCTCGGCCACCCGGCGACGCACGTAGTTCAGCAGGCCGCCGTCGCCCTCCAGCTTGAACGGCAGCTCCGGGATGAGCACCACGTCCGCGTTACTCTTCGCCAGCGTCGCGTAGCAGGCGATGAATCCCGAGTGGCGGCCCATGAGCCGGACCACGCCGAGCCCGCCGGGCGCGGACGTCGCCTCGGCGTGCGCGACCCGGATGGACTCCGCGGCCTTGCCGAAGGCCGTCTGGAAGCCGAAGCTCTGGTCGATGTAGGGGATGTCATTGTCGATCGTTTTCGGGATGCCGACCACGGCGATCTTCTCCCCGCGCGTCTCGGCCTCCCGGGCAATCTGCCCGGCCCCGCGCAGGGTGCCATCACCACCGATGACAAACAGGATGTTGATGTTCATCCGGGAGAGGCAGTCGACGATCTCAGCGGGATCCTGCTGACCGCGGGAACTGCCGAGGATCGTCCCGCCGTCGTCGTCGATGTTGGCGACGCTCTCCGGGGTGAGATCGACGACGTCGTGGCCGTAGCGGGCGATGAAGCCCTGGTACCCGTTACGGAACCCGAAGATCCGCCGAACCCGGTAGTGCGAGGTCAGCTCCAGCACCAGACCGCGGATCACGTTGTTCAACCCGGGGCAGAGCCCACCACAGGTGACGATGCCCACCCGGGTCTTCGACGGGTCAAAGTAGATCTTCCGGCGCGGCCCGGCCGGCTCGAATCCGGGCAGGTCGTCGAGCGCGACACCACGCGAGGAGATCATCAGGGCAGTGTCGTCGTAGAGGACCTTGTCCGACTCATCGATATAGTGCTGCGTCGTCGGCCGCTCCCCCAGCAGCGGCAGGAGCGGGGAATCAATCCGGCAGACCCCCAGGGTCTTGACCGCCAGATCGGCATTATCCACCAGCATTGGTGCACCCACCGTTACCCGGCCCTCACGTCTCGATCGGCACTACATCAGTCTCGGTGACTTCGCTTCATACTTACCTGGACCAGAGGAGCACGGACGCCCCCGATCATCCCAGGTCTCTCCACACCGAGAGTACCGACCCAAACCACCCACCACGGCCCCGTCGACCGGATAACCCGCAACCTGCGGACGGAAACAATGGCTTCATAGGCGCGAAACCGGCGTAACAACCTGCCAACCCCGTCCCGACTTGTCCCAGGCGGACACCTCCGGGCGATGCGAGCAGGCCGTCCGAGCCGGATAACCCAAAC
>NZ_CDWRCL010000336.1:0-3078 GCF_977927575.1 Frankia sp. CcCS3 | reverse complement strand
GCGCGGTCTCGGCCGCCTGCCGCGCGCCCCCGATCGGCCCGGCGCCCGCCGCCGGCACGCCGTCCGGCCCGAGCCGGAGCACGCGGTCGGCGGCGGCCAGGACGGAGGGGCGGTGGGAGATCACCACGAGGGCGGCCTGCGGCGACCACGCGCGCAGCCCCCGCAGGATCGTCGCCTCGGTCACGGCGTCGACAGCCGCGGTCACGTCGTCGAGGATGAGCACGTCCGGCCGGCCGATCAGCCCGCGGGCCAGGGCCAGCCGCTGGGCCTGGCCGCCGGAGACGGTCGCCCCGCGTTCTCCGAGCTCGGTGTCGTAGCCGTCGGGCAGGCTCAGCACGAAGTCGTCGACGGCGGCGACCGCGCAGGCCGCCCGCAGCTCGTCCAGCTCGACCTCGCGGCCGACCCGGAGGTTGTCCGCCACCGTGCCGGCCAGGATCAGGGGCCGTTGGGGAACCAGGCCGATCCGGCGGGCCAGCTCGAGGCGGGAGACCCGCCGCAGGTCGACGCCGCCCAGGCTGACCGAGCCGGTCGCCGGGTCCTCCAGCCGGCAGAGCAGGCGGGCGAGCGTGGTCTTGCCGCCGCCGGTCGGTCCGGTCACGGTGACGAACTCGCCCGGACCGACGCGCAGGTCGACCGGTCCGAGCACCCGCCGGCCGTCGCGCCGGGCGGTCAGCCCGGCGGCGAGCAGGGCCCCGCCTGGCGGCGGGGTCTCGGCGTCGGCCGGGTCGTCGTCAGTGACCGGAGTCTCGAGGATCTCGGCGATGCGCCCGGCCGCGACCCGGGCCTGGCCCCGGGCCGAGAGCAGGTCGACCGCGACCGTGACCGCCAGCGTCAGGGTGGTCATCCAGGAGGTGAAGGCGACCAGGCCGCCGACGGTGAGGCCGCCGCGCAGCGCCACCGTCCCCCCGATGGCCAGGCCGGCCGCGATCGCCAGCCGGGGGACGGCCGGCGGGACGGCGGTCCAGGACGCCGAGATGCGCGCGGCGGTCATGGTGTGGTCGGTGAGGACCGCGCTGCGGTCGTGGTGGCGACGGGCAAGAGCCGCCTCACCGCCGAGGCCGCGCACCGCGGCGCTGGCCGAGAGCAGGTCCTCCACCGCGTCGGCGCGGGCGGCGAACGCCTCGGAGAGCTTCTCGTTCGCCGCGTCGAAGCGGCCGGGGAAGTAGGCGTTGGCCAACGCGGCCAGCGGGATCGTCACCACCCCGACGATCAGCAGTGGCCAGTCCAGCAACGCGAAGGCGGGCAGGACCACCACGATGGTCACGACGATCCGGACCCAGATGGCGAGGCTCTGCACCCACAGCCGGATCAGGTCGACGTCGCGGGTGACCCGGGTGGCCAGGTCACCGTGCCCGTAGCGGGCCATGGCGGGGCGGTCGAAGGCGGCCACCCGCTCGACCAGCGCGGCCCGCAGCGCGTGCGCGACGCGGTTCGCGGCCCGGCCCGACCACCACAGGCCGCCAGCGCCGCCGAGCATGAACACCACGGCGACGACCGCGGTCGGGACGGCCCAGGTCAGCGTGCCGTGGACCGATCGCGGGGTGATGCCCTGGTCGAGCGCGCGCTGAATGCACCAGGGGAGGGCGAGCATCGCCGTCTGCTGGACCACCGTGGCCGCGCCGCCGAGGGCGAGTTGCCCCCGCCGCGCCGACAGCTGCGTCCTGAGCAGTCGCTTACCCGTCGCGCCGTCCAACCCAGCACCGTCCTGACCGGTTCGTGCCCGCGTCGTCCGACGACCGTCCGGCGCACCGGCGTCCGGCACCGGCGTCCGATGTCGGGCCGGCGGGATCGGGAACCCGTGCCCGCCTGGTCGAAGACAGCGGGCAGCGGCTACCTGCCCGATAAAGTCAGGTATAGCTAACCTAAGTAACCCAGCCCCGTCAACCCATCTGGACGGACCGGCTCGGCTCCGTGAGCGGGTCGGCCGTTCCGCCGGACGTGGGCGCCGGGACGGCCACCGCCGGGCTCTGGGCCGGGCGCACCGCCGGGCCAGCGCCGCGGCCGCAGCGGGATCACCAGCGGCGTCCCCGACTCCGGATCGGTGATAATCCGGCAGGCCAGGCCGAAGACGTCCGCGACGAGCGCGGCGGTGACGATCTCGGCCGGCGGCCCCTGGGCGACGATCCGCCCGTCCCGCATCGCCACCAGGTGGTCGGCGTACCGGCTGGCCTGGTTGAGGTCGTGCAGCACCGCCACCAGCGTGTGGTCGCCGCCGGCGAGCAGCTCGGCGCACAGGTCCAGCACTTCGACCTGATGGGCGATGTCGAGGAACGTCGTCGGCTCGTCCAACAGCAGGATCGGCGTCCGCTGGGCCAGGACCATCGCCAGCCACACCCGCTGGCGCTGGCCGCCGGACAGCTCGTCGACCAGGCGGTCGGCCAGGTCGGCGACGGCGGTCCGGGCCATCATCTCGGCCACGACCCGCTCGTCCTCCCGCGACCACTGGCGCAGCAGCCGCTGGTGCGGGTAGCGGCCGCGGGCGACCAGGTCGGCCACGGTGATGCCGGCCGGCGCGGTCGCGGACTGGGCCAGCAGGCCGAGCCGGCGCGCGACCTCCTTCGTCGAGTACGACGAGATCAGCGCGCCGTCGAGGTGCACCGCGCCCGCCTTCGGTCGCAGCAGGCGGACCAGCGCGCGCAGCAGCGTCGACTTGCCGCAGGCGTTCGGTCCGACGATGACGGTGAACGCCCCGTCCGGGATGTCGATCCCCAGTTCGCGGGCCACCACCCGCTGGTCGTAGGCCAAGGTGAGGCCGCGCGCGCTCAGCCGCGTCATGGGGCGTCCTCCGTCATCGGCTCGGTCCCGTCCGCCGGTGGGCGCCGCGCGCCCCGATGCGGCGTCACGCCCGCCGCCGTTGCCGGATCAGCAGGACGGCAAGGTAGACCCCGCCGATGGCGCCGGTCGCCACCCCGACCGGGAGCTGGGTCGGGGCGAACAGTCGCTGGGCGACCAGGTCACCGACCGTCACCAGTGCCGCCCCCGCCAGCGCGGTCGAGACCAGCGGCGGCGCGGAGGCCGCCGTGAGCCAGCGGGCCAGCGGCGGCGCGCTCAGCGCCACGAAGCCGACCGGCCCGGCGG
>NZ_CDWRCL010000335.1:0-3117 GCF_977927575.1 Frankia sp. CcCS3 | reverse complement strand
GCCCGACGCCGGGTCCGGGCCCTCGAGCCCGCCGTACCGGCCGGTGCGCGCCGGCGCGGCGGCGCCGGACGAGCCGCCGCCGCGGCCTGACATCCGTCGCCGCAGGCTGCGTGGCCGCAGATCGGTCCAACTCAGCTCGATGCTGTCCAGGCAGTGCTGCCGGGTTCCCGTGACGGGCGTGTCGAACCAGCCGAGCGCATTGCGTCGCCCGTACGGCCACACCGAGTACTGCTGTTCCTGGTTGACGACCACCTTGAACAGGCCCGTCGCGGCCGGGCCGGGCCGGCCCCGCTTTCCCGACCGCCGCCCCGGGCGCTGTTCCGGGCGCTGTTCCGGGCGTCTCCACGGCGGCTTTCCCGGCGCTTGTTCCGGCCGTCTCCCGGCCGGGAGCGGCGTGGAACGGGCATTTCTCTGCGACCGATGCGTCGTCACGCAGGAAGTACTGCTTCCATTCCCGGTTGTCCGGGTCGCCGTAGGAGCCCAGCAGGGGCGTTGAATCCACCTCGTCCATCCTCCTGAGACGCTCGCGGATTATTTTCCGCGCGGCGACGCCCCGCGGGCTGGTCGGCTCCAGGCCGGTGAAGACCCAGCGGGGCTGGAACGTGATGGTGAACACCGGGTTGCTCCGGCTGCGTAGCCGGTGGTGAGCCGGCGTGTTACAGACGACAAAAATCGGGGTGCCGCGGAAACTGAACTCCCAGCCGGGATCGTCGATGTCGGTCGGGATGTCCGACGGCCAGGGCTCGCCATCGCTGTCGTGCAGGTAGCGCAGCACCGACCAGAATCGCTGTTCGTAGGAGAGGACGTCGTCTGGCTCCGGCCCCGCCGTCCCGCCGCCGGATCCGAAGAAAACCACGAGGGAGGTGTTCCGCGATATCGACTGGTACACCGAGAGATAGGCGGCAAGGATATCCGGCAGTACGGACCAGGTCCGTTCGTCGTGCAGATCGTCGACGAAACCGAACCGCAGCCCGCCACCATGGGCCGCGGCCACCGCGAAAACGCAGGGGAAAGGCTCGGCGTCGGACCGCAGCGTCGCCATGATATCCCGCGCGCAGGCGGCGCCCCAGCCTGGCATCGGGCCGATGGCCAGGTCCAGGATCTCCTCGCGGTATGAATCGGTCGTGCTGGTCATACTCACCCCACGAAGTTTCGGCCTGTCTCGCACTCTGCTTTCTCTCTTTCCTCAGCCGCGGGCCGGTCCCGACCGGCGGTCGCGATGTGGATTTAGTTCCGGCCGGCCGAAGCGGTTGCCGGTGATTTCGCCGCCCCCCGGTGCGCGGCGCGGGCGGCGAGTGCGTCGAGCGCCCGTAGCCACGCGGCCGCGAGGTTGCCTACGACCGCCGCGCCGGGCCCATCCGACCCCGCCGTCCACCGCGCGCTCAACTCGGGGCCGCCCGGGCCGTCGAGGGCTCGCACGATCAGGCTCAGCGGGAATGGATCGGGCGCCTCGGCGTTCCAGTCGGCGAAAAGCTCCTCGTCCTCGGCGGCGACCGACCAGTCCGCCACCTCGCCCCGGGCCAACCGACCCACGTAGTTCAGGTAGATCGTCGGTAGGGGAGCCGCCGAGAGGACCGGCGCGGTCCGCGGATTGAGGAAGCGCAACATGCTGTAATCGGTTCCGCCGTCGGGGATCTGGGTCATGAGCTCGCGCACCCGCGCCACGGCGGCGTCCACGGCCCACGCACCGAACGCGGCGCCGTCGTCGGCCGGCCACTCGAGCAGGAACGGGTAGATCTCGGCCATCCAGCCGACCGTCCGGGACAAGTCCAGATGGTCGACGATCTGCTCCTGCCGGCCGTGGGCCTGGACGGCCACGACCATCCCCGACGAGCCGGCGGCGCCGGGCCGGGTCTGGTCGGCCACGGCCAGGGACAGCGCGGCGAGCAGGAGCTCGTCCACCCCGACCCCGAACGTGGCGGGAACCGTCGACAGCAGCGCGGCCGCCCGCTCCGGCGGCACGCTCACGGTGACCGCTTCCGGCTGGTCCACCCGGGCCGGTCCGGCCGGCTCGGCCGGGCCGGCCACGTCCGCCGTCCAGGCCACCGGCGTGGCCCGGCCGAGCAGGTCCAACCAGAACGGCAGCCGCGCCTCGGTCTCGGTCGCGCGCGCCCGCTCGTCCAGGCGGCGCGCCCATCGGGCGAACGAGACCGGGACGGGCGCGAGCTGGGGCCGCCCGCCCGCCGTCAGCGCGCCCGCCGCGGCAGCGAGATCATCCAGCACGATCGGCCAGGAGACGCCGTCGATCAGCGCATGGTGGATAATCAGCAGCAACCGGCCCGGGCGCTCGCTGCCCGCGTCCAGCCAGACGCAGCGAATGGCCTGCCCGCTGTCCGGATCGAGTTCGGTGTTGGCCGCCGCCGCCAGCCCTGAGATCAGCGCTCGGCCGCCCACGCTGTCGAAGCCGTCGCTCGCGGCGATGCCGGCGGCGTCGATCCGGCGGACCCAGGGACGGACGTCGACGCCGCCGCGCGACGCGATCGCCAGCGACCAGGCGGGACCACCGTCCGCGCCGGTCGCCACCGCGCCGTCCGGGAAGGCGCCGGGTGAGTCCGAGCGGACGAGGCGGGCCCGCAGAACGTCGTGGTGGTCCACGACCGCTGTGATCATCGCGTGGAGCGTGGCCAGGTCCAGCCCGGCCGGGGTGCGCAGCAGCACCGGCGAGGAGAACGACGAGAACGTCGCCCCGCGGCCGCGCGCCGCCTGCAGCGCCGGAGTCGGCGGGACGAGGACGATCCCGGCCGGCTCGGAAGTCGGCTCGGAAGCCGGCTCGGCCGCGCCGACGGCGGGCGCGCGGGCCGTCCCGTTGGCGGCGGACGGTGCCCGGCGTGTGACAACGGTGGCGAGCGTCTCGGGCGTGCGGTGGCCGAACAGCAGCCGCGGGGTCACGGTGAGGCCGGCGGCCCGGATCCGGTTGACCAGCCGCATGGCGACGATGCTGTCGCCGCCGAGGGCGAAGAAGTCGTCCTCGGCGCCGACCCGCTCGGCCCCGAGCACCGCGGCGAAGGCGGCGACCAGGGTCGCCTCGATGTCGTTCCCGGGAGCGCGCCCGGACACCGTCGCGCCCGCGCCGCCGGCGACCGGCGCCGACGGCTCCCGGTCGGCGCTGGCCGGGAC
>NZ_CDWRCL010000334.1:0-3145 GCF_977927575.1 Frankia sp. CcCS3 | reverse complement strand
CATCAAGCCCGCCGACCTGTCGTGGGACTACGACGTGCTGAAGGACAGCCACACCAGCAACTGGGAGGCCCTCCACCATCTGATCAAGGTGCTGGAACGGGACGGTATCATCCCGGCGGGCGACTTCCTCCAGGCGGCGTTGAGCCGCCCAGACGGCGCCGTCGATGCTGACCTCATCAAGGAGCTCACACACCTTCTCTTCCGCATCGCGGAGGGCAATGGCTGGACGAAGGACGCTCTGAGCTTCAATAGCCTCGTGACGAGCTGGCCGGAGATTCTGGAGGTCGCGCGCACCCAGAAGAAGCCCACCAAGACGCAGTTCGCGATCGACTTCGACGAGGACGAGTAGACATGGCGCTGAGCAACCGCGACCGCATCGACCGGATGTTCCAGGTCCTCGCCCCGGCGCTGGACGACTTCATCTCGTCGGTGATCGGACAGGCCGACCCGGCGCTGGGGGCTGAGTGGACGAAGCTGGTCCAGGCGAAGGACCTTAAGAACGGCGCCCCCGCGAGCAAGAGCTACGACCCGCTCGACCCGCAGGTCCAGTTCCGCCTGCTCACCGAGGGCAACATCACCGGCGGCTACAAGCAGGGCTGGTACCCGTTCAATCAGGCCGTCGGGCGCGTCGGCGAGACCTACGCCAGCGAGCTGCGCGAGGTGCGCAACGCGTGGGCGCACAACGGCTCGTTCAGCGACGACGACGCCTACCGCGCACTCGACACGGGCGAACGCCTGCTCAAGCTCATCGGCGCGAACGCCGAGACCGACGAGGTCCGCGGCATCCGGCTCAACCTGCGTCGCGTGGCCGCCGACAAGGACGACAAGAAGGTCCTCAAGGCCGCGGTCGACAACCCCGAGGCCACCGGCCTCAAACCGTGGCGCGAAGTGCTCCAGCCCCACGATGACGTCGCGACCGGCAACTTCCACGCTTCCGAGTTCGCGGCTAACCTCTACAAGGTTGCCGTCGGCGGCGAGGTCGACTCCGACTATGCCGACCCGGTCGAGTTCTTCAAGCGCACCTATCTTACCGAAGGTCTCTGCGACCTGATTGGCCGCGCCGTGCGGCGTCTTTCGGGTGACGACAATGCCTCTCCGGTTATCAACCTTCAGACCAACTTCGGCGGCGGCAAGACGCACTCGATGCTGTCGCTGTGGCACGTGGCCGCCGGACTTCCCGTGGGCGAGTTCCCGCAGGAGACCCAGGAACTGCTCACCGCCAACGGCTACCCCGGCACCGAGGTGAACCGGGTCGCGATCGTGGGCAACCACCTCAGCCCGTCCGGTGTCACCAAGGACGACGGCACCCACGTCAACACGATCTGGGGTGAGTTGGCCTGGCAGCTCGGCGGTGCCGAGGCGTACGCCATCGTCGCCACCGCGGACAGCAACCGCACCCATCCCGGCGACGCGCTCCACACGCTGCTGGCGAAGTACGCGCCCGCCGTCATCCTGATCGACGAGTGGGTCGCCTACGCCCGCTCACTCGTGGGCCGCGACGACCTTGCGGGCGGCACGTTCGACGATCAGTTCACCTTCGCCCAGTCGCTGACCGAGGCCGCGAAGGGCACCTCGGGCGTCCTGCTCGCGATCTCGATTCCTGCCTCTGAGAGCGGGGGCGACTCGGAGATCGTGGCCGGGAACGCCGAGGAGGTCGGCGGCGCCAACGGCCTGGAAGCTTTGAAGCGGCTCCAGAACGTCGTGCGCCGGGTGGCTGATCAGTGGCGCCCGGCGTCGTCGGACGAGGCCTACCACATCGTCAGGCAGTGGCTGTTCAAGCAACCTGACGCCGCCGCGCTCGCCTCGATCGGAGCGACCGCCAAGGCGTACGTGGAGCTGTACCGCAAGTACACCGATGACTTCCCGCGTGAGGCACGCGAGACGTTGTACGAGTACTGCATCAGGTGGACCTACCCGATCCGCCCGGAGCTGTTCGACACCCTCTACGAGGAGTGGTCCTCGCTGGAGCGATTCCAGCGCACCCGCGGTGTGCTGCGGCTGATGAGCACGGTGATCCACGCGCTCTGGACGGGCGAGGACGCGTCACCGCTGATCATGCCGGGTTCGATCCCGCTCGCCACCGCGAACGTGAACGCCGAGCTGACGCAGTACCTCCAGGACTCCTGGAAGGCGATCATCGACGCCGATGTCGACGGCCCGAACTCCGAGCCGGCGCGCATCGACAAGGAGAAGCCGCTGTTCGGCCAGCGAGCGCTGACCAAGCGGCTCGCCCGCACGGTGTTCTTCGGCGCGGCCCCGACCATCGCACCCGGCTCGGTCCACAAGGGCATCGGTACCCAGCGGGTCTTCCTCGGCACCGCGATTCCCGGCGACGTCCCGGGTAACTTCCACTCCGCGCTGACCCAGCTTGGTGACCGGGCGACCTACTTCTACTCCGGGTCCGGCAAGCACTGGTACGATCTCCAGCCCAACATCACCCGCACCGCCAAGGACCAGGCCGAGCGGCTCCACAAAGAGGACGTGTGGAAGGAGATCGTCACGCGGCTGCTCGGCCAGGGCCGCCTGAAGGGCGACTTCGCCGGCGTCCACGTCTGCCCGGAGAACGACGCCGACATCCCGGACACCGGTGAGGCGCGCCTCGTCATCCTGCACCCGAAGTTCGCCCACAAGCGGGGCACCAAGTCGGTCGCCAAGGGCTTCGCGCAGAAGGCGACCGAGCAGCGCGGCAGCTCCAACCGGACCAACCGCAACATGCTCGTCTACCTCGCCCCCGACGAGGCCCGGCTGGGGGAGCTCGACGCCGCCACCCGCGACTACCTCGGCTGGAAGCACGTTCTCGACAACGAGGCCGACCTCGACCTGACCCAGAACCAGAAGAAGCAGGCCGCCCAGCGCCAGGCCCAGACCGACCAGACCGTCACGGCCAGGCTCCTGCAGACCTTCACCTGGGCGCTCGTCCCGGCCCAGCCGGACCCGAGCGCGCCGTTCGTCATCCGGGAGGCTAAGGCCGACGGGCAGTCCACCTCGCTCGCCGAGCGGGTGTCCCGCCGCCTCGGCAACGACGGCGACCTCTCGACGAGGCAGGCCGCGGCGACGATCCGCCTGGCGATCAGCAAGGTCCCGCAGATCTGGAAGGACGGCCAGGTCTCGCTCGGCGCTCTGTGGGCGCTCTACAGCCAGTACC
>NZ_CDWRCL010000333.1:2741-3372 GCF_977927575.1 Frankia sp. CcCS3 | reverse complement strand
AAGAGCCCAGATCCGCCGCCGGAAATATCTCCTGCTGAATGAAGGCGCTCGCGTTCTCGCGGGACATGTTCGCGTAGGCAATCGTCTGCAGCGACAACACGCCGTCCCGGTTCAGCCAGTCGTGGCAGCGGGTGAAGAACTCCCGGTACAGGCGGATCTTCTCGGCGGGCGAGTCGTCGGGTCCGGCGAAGTGCTCGAAGGCGCCGATGGAGATGATCCCGTCGAACCGGGTGCCGGGTTCGTAGTGCGCCCAGTCCTCCGTGCGTACCTCGACGCCGGGATAGCCGCGGGACCGGACGAAGGCCGCCTGCTCCGCACTGAGGGTGAGACCGACGGAGCGTCGCACCCGGTGCGTCTCCGCCAGCCGTCCCAGGATCGAGCCCCACCCGCAGCCGATGTCCAGAACGCGGTCGGCGCGGTCGGCGCGAATCGCGTCCAGATGGAACCGCAGCTTCCTCTCCTGGGCGGTTTCCAGGGTGTCGTCCGCGCCTTCCCGCAGCGCGCAGGAGTAGGTCAGCGAGCGGTCCAGCCAGAGCCGGTAGAAATCATTTCCGACGTCGTAGTGGTGGCGGATGGCCGCCGCCGCTCCGACCGTCCGATCGTGCCGGACCGAGGTGGCCATGACGACTAT
>NZ_CDWRCL010000333.1:0-2515 GCF_977927575.1 Frankia sp. CcCS3 | reverse complement strand
CCACGTGCCGCGGGAGTTGCGTGTGCAGGTACGTGGCGACCGCGTTGAGGTTCGGGTTCTCGAACAACGCCTCGGGCGGCAGGTCGACGCCGTAGCGTTCCTCAACCTCGATCAGCAGGGGGACGGCGAGGGCGGAATCGATTCCCAGTCGATCGAAGTCCGCGTCCGGATCAACCTCCTCCGCGGGTATCTCGAGGAGGCCCGCGACATACTCTCGGCACCAGGTGATAATCTCTTCCCTGCTTGGCTCCACCGTATACCGCGGTACTCGGAGCGGATCTTCTGGCGGTGATTCTCTTCGCCGCCATCCGCTCTTTGGACGGAAGTTTGACATCCCAGGCGAGGCCACTGATCGCGAGTAGTCTGATGAGCCAGTAACCCGGATCGAGGCGGTACCACCGCAGCCCGAAGGAGGGTGAATCGGGGAACGCGTGGTGATTGTTGTGCCACGATTCGCCCAGGCTCAGCAGGGCGAAGATTCCGCCGTTCCTACTGTTCTCCCGGGACTCGTAGGGGCGGGTGCCGAACATGTGCAGGAAGGAGTTGATCCCCCAGATGACGTGTTCGAGGACGAACATCCGTACGAGACCGCCCCAGAGGAAGCCGCTCACCGCCCCGGTCCAACTCTGGTAGACGAGGCCGCCGACGAGCGCCGGGAGCAGGAGCCCGAGCGTCACCCAGTAGTAGTAGAGGCGGGCCACCCGGACCAGCGCACGGTTCTTGATCAGATCCGGCGCGTAGTGGACGACGTTGGGATATTCGTGGCGGCGCATCCACAGGAAGTGCGAGTGGGCCAGGCCGCGGAGCCGGCCCTTCAGACCGTTGCCGGCGAGATTCGGCGAGTGCGGGTCTCCGTCGCGATCGCTGTATTCGTGGTGCCGCCGGTGCAGAGCGACCCAGGACACCACGCCGCTCTGGCCGGTCATCGAGCCGAGTACCGCGAGCGCGGTCGCCGCGGCCGGCGCCGCCTTGAACGCGCGGTGCGTGAAGAGCCGGTGATAGCCGACAGTGATGCCCAGACCGGTCAGGAGCCACATCGAGAAGAGCAGGGCGAGTTCGGTGGCCCCGATCGGATGCACCGCGAGAAACGCGATGGCGGCGGCGGTGCCGGCAATCGGGAGGACGTCGAACAGCAGGAAGTGCCGCCGCTGCAGGCGATGCAGGTAGGAATTGCTGATCGTCTTTCTGCGGGGAGTGGATCCATCGGCCCCGTAGCTGGTTTCAGAGTGCCCGGTTTCAGGAATGTGCGTTGCAGGCTGGAAGCCAGCCATTCTCGACCGCCTCCTCTGGAGGACTGCGGATGGGGTCGTCGGCCCGAACTTTCCCGATCGTAACAGCCGCCGTGGCCGGTTCCGGAACATGCGCCGGAGTAATCGATCGTGAGATTGTGTTTCGTTATCGCCCGTCGTCGAGTCGCATCCGCCGGCTCTCCAGCCCGCGGATAGATGCGAGTGCCGCGGTAGTGCGGGGCGTCACGGTAGTGCGGGGCGTCGCCCAGCACCGTCATAGGGCGACAGCCGGATGGGGAGTGTCTCCAGGCCACGCACGACCAGATGCGGGCGGTAGGAGGGAGGGTCGGTGGCCGGCGTGAGGCTACCGGCCCGGCGCACGAGTGCCTGCAGGGCGATCTCCGCCTCCAGCCGGGCGAGCGGTGCGCCGAGACAGTAGTGGATCCCCAACCCGAAGCCGAGATGACGGGGGGCGGGCGTCGGCCCGGCGTACCGGCGGATGTCGAACCGGTCCGGCTCCGCGAAGGTCTGCGGGTCCCGCCCGGCGGCGGCCAGCATGGTGACGACGACCTCGCCCGCGGCGAAGGAGCGCCCGGAGATCTCGGTGTCGCGCAGCAGGGCGAGCACCGCGTCGCCGATCAGGTTGACCGTGGTCTCGTACCCGGCGACCAGCAGCAGAGCACACAGCTCCAGCAGTTCGGCCTCGGTCAGGCTGTCACCCTGCTCCCGCACCGCCACGAGAAGACCGAGCAGGTCGTCGGTCGGCCGAGCCCGTCTGGCCGCGATCAGCTCCGTGAAGTACGCGTCGAACTCGACGGTGGCCTTCCCTCGCAGATCCACCTCGCCGGCCGCGAGCGCGGCGTCGAGCAGCGACTCGACCAGGACGGTGGTCTGTGGCCGCAGACCGGAGATAACCCGGGGAGTGAACGCCTTGCTGACCAGCTTGCGCAGCCGGGTGTGATCGGGCGGGTTCACGCCGAGGAGCGACCGTAGCCCGCCGTCGAAGCTGTTGGCGGAACGCCAGGCGTTGGTCCTCCCCTCGCCCCGGCCCCAGGCGGCGTCCTGTAGAACGTGCATGCAGTCCTGGTAGCGGGTGAGCAGCGTGACCTGCTGTGCGCCCAGCGGCAGACGGTAGAATGGATCCGCCTCCCGCAGGGCGTTGTAGTTGGGGTAGAGATCATGATATCGGGCCGGATCGAACGCGCCGAAGGCCGGCGACGTGCCGACCGTGGCCGCACCAGACGGTGAATCGGCATCCATTGTCGGATCTGGATCTGTCGCTGATC
>NZ_CDWRCL010000332.1:0-3148 GCF_977927575.1 Frankia sp. CcCS3 | reverse complement strand
GGCCCTAGCGCGCGAAGCTGTCGGTGGCCTGGTCGATCGCGCCGAGGAGATGGCGAGCGGGCCGTCGGGCCCGTGTCCGAGTCGGGTGAGGAGGGTTCGCAGCGGCGGATCGCTGATCGCATCGGTCGGCGCACGGGTGAGGCGTTCGGCGCCGAGTACGTGGATGTCTCGGGAATGAAAGCGGCGCGGGGCGGGATCGACGGGCTCAGCCAGACCAAGGCGTTCGAGGAGAAAAGCCGATCCGTATGAGGTCGCGGGCCACGCGGGCGGCAAGCACACGCGAGCCGAGGTCGTCGCCGCCGCGGCCACCTGTGCGGCCGATGAACGGTTTTTCCTGGCTGACCCGCAGCCAGCCGGCTGCCAGGACGTAGCGCCAGACGTCGTCGGGGTACCAGGCCAGTGCCCGACGCCGCGTGGTGAGCAGATCGAGCGGGTCGTGCACGGGGGGCCGAAGTCGTGGTCCGTGGAGACCTCGTCGTCGAAGCCGAGGACCTCGGACCCCTCACCGAGCAACGCGGCAGCGTGGGGCACGCCCACGACCAGCGACCGAACCGCCCGCTCGTAGAACCGTCGAGAAAGATCGCGACCGGGCACGGCTCCGCGATCCTCCTCAAGGCATCCCGTCATGCACCAGGCATCTCATCGTCGAGGTTGCCGAACAGCCGTGCGCGGGACGTGTCAACCATGATCACCACTGAATCGGGGACGTCAGCCAAGGAGACCACGGACCTGACGTGGTCCAGGACGAAGGGCATGGTCCTGCCGCCTGACGTGAACGGCGACTCCCGGCCGGTGCCATCGGCATGCTGGACGGCAGCTGGGACGTGATGGTCCCTTCGTCGCTGCCCAGGCCGTCGGCGAACAGGTTGTCATGCGCGTTCTTGCCGCGGCCCCAGCGGCTGCCGTGGCTACCGCGGGTCCTCCGAAGTCGCCACCGCTCAGCACCTCGGCGGAACGGACGCGGTTCGCATGATCCCAACATGGTCGTCCGGCCGGGGCTCGAACCAGCTGTCGAGGCCCTGACCAGCACCGTTCCATGGTGTTGAATCTCAAAGCGATAGATCGCGAACCGCATTCACCGAGGTCGGAGGCGTGATCAGAAAAAGGGTGGCCTCTCTGTACCAGCATCCGAATCGATAGATCTTGGTTGCTGGCCTTGAAATTACCGTCCGGCCGGTCGCTACCCGGCCCCTGGACAGGGGCGACGCTGGATGACCGCGCCGACCGGAGTGTCGCCTGACGGATTGAACGAGTGTTCCATTGGTCCGTCCGCGCGATCGCGACCAGTCAGGGAGGAATCACTCGCCGCACAGGTAGATCGTCGATCACGGGTAGGCTGGTCGTGAAGTAGCGAGTCGGGCGGGGAGGAGGACTGGTGAGCCGTCGGTTCAACACGGCTGGGCCGTGCATCCCCGCGGAGCATTACATGATCCCGGCGCTGTCCCGCCTCCCGGAGGCGCCCGGGTTGGTGGATCTCAAGGCCTACTTCGTCGTCCACGCGCCCCGCCAGACGGGGAAGACGACGGCGCTCCGCGCACTCGCGGCCGACCTGACCATGCAGGGCCGGTACGCCGCGGTGCACGTCTCCTGCGAGACCGGGCGCGCCTGGGGAGACGACATCCGCGCCGCGTCCCGGGCGATTCTCGACCGGCTCCGCTCCAGCGCCGAGGACACCCTGCCTGCGGAGCTGCGGCCGGCGCCGTGGCCGGAGACCTCCGACGGCACCCTGATCGTCGAGGCGCTCGGAGCCTGGGCCCGGATCTGCCCACGTCCGCTCGTCCTGTTCTTCGACGAGATCGACGCCCTTCAGGGCCAGTCGCTGATCAGTGTGCTCAGCCAGGTGCGGGACGGCTACAACGCCCGCTCCACAGCGCCCTTCCCGGCATCGGTCGTGCTGTGTGGTCTCCGCGATGTCCGTGACTACAAGGCGGCGGCCGGTGGTGACCCGTCGCGGCTGGGCACGTCGAGCCCTTTCAACATCAAACTCAAGTCGCTTAGGCTGGGCGACTTCACCGCGGATGAGGTGGCGGAGCTCTACGGTCAGCACACCGCCGCCACCGGCCAGCCGTTCGCGCCGGGCGCCGTCGAGCACGCCTACGAGCTCACGGGCGGCCAGCCGTGGCTGGTCAACGCGCTGGCCCGCGAGGTCGTCGAGGAGATGGCCGTGCCCGCCACAGAGACGATCACACTTGAGCATCTCGAGGCCGCGAAGGAACGGCTCGTCCTTGCGCGCGCCACCCACCTGGACTCGCTGGCCTCCAAGCTAGCCGAACCCCGTGTCCGTGAGATCATCGCTCCGTTGATCGCCGGGGACCCGCTCGTCCTCGACCCGTACGACGACGACGTCAGCTATGTCCGTGATCTCGGCCTCATCGCACCCGACCCACCAGTACGGGCCGCGAATCCGATCTACCGCGAGGTCATCGTCCGCGTCCTGTCGTCCTCCGTGCAGGAGAGCATCACCACCGATCCCCGCACCTTCGTCCGCCCGGACGGCAGTTTCGATCTTCCACGAGTCCTCGCCGACTTCGCGGTCTGGTGGATCGAGAACGGCGAGTTCCTCACCAGCCGCGGCTACTACGACGAGGCCGCGCCCCAGCTCATTCTCATGGGCTACCTCCAGCGCGCCATCAACGGTACCGGCCAGATCGAACGCGAATACGCGCTCGGCTCCGGCCGCATTGACCTTCATCTCCGCTGGCCCTACGTACCCCGCGGGGGACCGCGGCAGGTCCAGCGCGAGGGTTTCGAGATCAAGGCCTGGCGCACCGGCAGATCCAACCCGCTCAAGGCCGGGCTCCTACAGCTGGACCGCTATCTCGGCCGACTCCAGTTGCCGACCGGCACCCTTGCGATCTTCGACCAGCGCACGAACGCGCCTCCCATCGACGAACGCACCGCGATCACCACCGTGACCAGCCCGGCCGGGCGCTGCATCACCCTCCTCAACGGGTGACCGACGCCCGCGCGCCTTGAGTCCGAACACGACGCGGGGGCCGAGTCGTCCGCGAGGCCTGTGGGGTGTCAGAGGGCGCTTTGGAGTTCTGATAACGATAAGTAGCATCTGAGATCGGTGGCTTTTGCTGTACATCGCACCACGAGAACGCTTTCGCGCTCCCCAAATAAACGATCATGGGCCCGTTTCGTT
>NZ_CDWRCL010000331.1:0-3151 GCF_977927575.1 Frankia sp. CcCS3 | reverse complement strand
CGTCGGGGCCGGCGGCCGGGGCGGCGTCTGCCCGGGTGCCGGCCCCGCCTGCGGGGCGGCGCCGGGCGGGGACGGTCGGGTCGGCAGGACCGCGGTGACGTCGGCGGGTAACTCCTCCTCGACGGTCACGTTTCGGAACGCGGGCAGGACTGTGACGACGAACGCGAGCAGCACCGGCACGGCCTGTGCTGCCCCGGTGAGCACCGGTCCCCTCCCCAGTCTGGGCAGCAGGAAGCCGAGGCCGGCGACCGCCGCCATGATGACGAGCGTGAAGGCGACGCTGCGCGGGCTGGCGAACGCCGATCGGATGACACCGGGCTTCCAGGCCGCGAAGACCAGCCCGCCGAGTGCGGCGACCACGGGTACCAGCAGGGAGCTGCGCGGGTAGCCCAGCAACGTGGGCGTCGATCCTGATTTACGTCCCGACCTGTGCTCCGGACGGCGAGGCGTAGATGTGCTCATGGACATACCATCCTCGCCGACCGCGCATCGTTACACGGCGGCCGGCGATGTCGCGCAGGATCCCGTGGGCCGCCGACGGGGCCACGACCTACGACGGAAGGCTGATGGCCCGATCAGGAGGGTGGGGACTGGCAGAGTGGGCTGATGGACATGGGGGAGCCGGTCGCGTGGGCGCCGGGGATGTCGCTGCTGCCCGACGTCAGTCCGGCGGCGTGGGTAGCGGCAGCCCTGGCCGCTACCACGTCAGCCGCAACGGTCGCGGCGATGGTGCCGCCCGTCTTCGCGGCCTATGCCCGGGTGCTGCCGCCGACTTACGACCGTGAGGGTGTGGGACGGCGACACCGGTGGTCCGAGATCGCCGCATGCCGAGGCGTGGCGCTGACGGCCGAGACCCGGTTCGACGACCTCGTCGCCGGTTCCGACCATTGGGGGCGACCCTCTGACGGAGGCTTGGACGCGCGGGAGACGGCGGCTCTCGCGAGGGTCCTGTCCAGCTTCACCGACACGCCGGACCAGGCGTACTTCTGCCTCTGGGAGGGTTTCGGCCTCGCTGAGACGCGCGCCTGGGAGGACCGGCCGATGCGTGTGCGGACAGCTAACCGGGCGTACCACCTGCTCACCGGGCCGGTGAGCGCCGCCCCGATGTTGCCGGCGCCGGTGGAGTGGAGGTGCGCGAGTCTGTGGTGGCCCTACGATCGGGCCTGGCTTGTCGCCACCGAGATCGACGGCTACTCCACCTACATCGGTGCCAGCCACGCCGCGATCGACGCGGTCCTCGCCGATCCCGCGATCGACGCCGTTGCCGCGCGTCCCGCGACCCCGCTCGATCCCAGCTACGGCTGACGTTCACCCACCTCCTCAACTCGGCGGCCCGAAGCGGCGTCATGCGGGCAGCCGGACGTCCTGTCATCAGCAGATGAGCGCGTTGGTTAGTCTCGCGCGAGGTCTGTCTGCGATTCGCCGTCGGTCCGCGCGAGCACTTTCTGCTGGTGGCTTCGGTGGGTGGTCCGGCGGGCGCGCTGGTTGCCTGCATCGCCTGGAGCGGACTCGGGCCGCCCTCGCTCGTTTCGACAACGTCAGCCGGTCGACGGCTCCCCGAGCCGGACCAGGTTGAGTCGGTAGGAGCGCACCTGCGGGTCCTCATGCCTGGCCGGCATCGCTGCGGATACCTCGGATGGCAGCCGGTCGAGTACGGCCCGCGGGGCTTCGGGCAGGGTCCGGGATTCGAGGATCTCCAGCCCGGGCACCTGGCGTTCCAAGTCGGCCGGGTTTTCGCAGAACCAGCGGGCGCGGGCGTCGACCTTGCTCAGCGCGTCATGCTGTTCCTGGTTCTGCCGCATCCACTCGCCCCAGCTGTCGAAGGCGGCGAGGCTGCCGGGAAACCGGCCCGCGACCTGGGCAAGCACGTTGTGGACGTCGTGCTCGTCGAGGAACCCGAGCACGGCCTCGGCCACGAACATCCACGGCCCCGGGCCGGTGTCCGCGGCGACCTCGAGCCAGTCGTCGTCGAGGACGGACCCGGCCAGGTGCCGGCGGCGGGTGCCGTCGCTGAAGAAGCGGCGGCGCAGCGCCATCGCGTCAGGCAGATCCAGCTCCAGCCACCGGCCGCGACCGCGAGCGACGCCCGCCCGTACAGCGGGATCAGCAACGTCTCCGCGACGGCTCCCAGCTCGGCGGCGACGCCCGGGCCGGCCGGCGTCTTCCATGGGCCAGTCATGTGCCACCATCTCCCACTATTGAAGACGGTTCTCATGATTGCCAGGGATGCTGGTCGTCAGGAGCGACGACCGGTCGGCCGCCACCATCGCCCGGGCCACGGCGAAGGTCGTCGACGACCAGAAACCGCAGAGCACCGTGAGTGACGAGCGGGCCTCGGTGTGGGCAGCTGCGGTGCGGCCCGGAGCCGGTGGTCGCGAACGCATCACAGTCCTCTCGTTGATGAAAACGGTTGTCATTATAGACAGAGGGCCTGCGTGGAGACGAACAGGGGCTGGCCGAGGACGAGCCGAGGACGAGCCTGGACCGGGTCGTCGCCGTCGCCCCGTCGGTGCACGAGGCGTGGGTGGACGCCGGGTTCAAGACCACGGTCATCGAGCACGGGGCGGGGCTGGGGATCGTCAGGGAAGAACTCCGCCAGGAAGCCGTCCTTGTCGTAGTTGTGAACCGCGTCCTAGTTGTGAACCGCGCTCACTGGTCATACTCTTTGAGACAGACGGCGTAGCGGGCTTCGGCCAGCGGTATCGCGTGCCGGTACCAGGCGGACCACTAGTCGGGGTAGGGCACCTCGGCGCGCGCCTTCTGGAGTGCGGCGGCCCACCAGGCAAGCTGGTTGAACAATGTCTTGGCGTAGCCGGGAGCGTCGGGATCAGCTGGCCGACCAGCATCCCAGTTCACGAAATAGTTCGGGAATGCCAGCCCGTCGCGAATGGTCACCGCGTGCAGCTCGGTGAGGACGTTCTCCAGGTGCAGGACTGCGTGTCGACCGCCCGCCGCGCCGCCGTAGCTGACAAAAGCGACCGGCTTCGCGGTCCACTGGGTGAAGTGCCAGTCGATGGCAGCCTTCAGTGACGCCGGGTAACTATGGTTGTATTCGGGGGTTACTAGGACGAACGCGTCTGCGGCGTCGAGTCGCGCGGTCAGGGGTGCCATGCCCGCCGGGCGCGGGTATGCCGGCTCTTCGAAGTTAAGC
>NZ_CDWRCL010000330.1:0-3152 GCF_977927575.1 Frankia sp. CcCS3 | reverse complement strand
ATCAGCGACAGATCAAGCTGGGGCAGCAGAGCCCCGAGCCCGAAGCAGACGGCGGTCGTCGTGATGGTGATGCCGAAATCACTGGGGGTGCCGGGTGACAGTAGCCGGGTGGCTGAAAGCGCGAAGATGACGAACAGGCCGACCCCGCAGCCGGCGGGCACGAACCGCAGGCCGCGTTGCCACCAGGTGGCCGGCACTGCATGGCGGCCGAGCGGGAGTAACGCGACGGCCCAGAGCAGCCCCATCAGGACGACAAGCCCGAGGCCGAACAGCCCGTAGATGGACAACAGCGATCCGTGGATGTCGGCGGTTCCCGACACCTCGGCCACCGTGTGCAGGTCCGCGCCCCGGATCGCCACCTCCACCGGCATCAGTCCGGTGGCCCGGCCGTCGAGGTCGCGCATATCCAGGTCGACGGTCCAGTTCGCCGATCCGCGGGCCGGGATGGTTGTGCGCACCCGGGTGTCGTAGTCGAAGAAGGTGAGGCCGAGCATGGTTCCGCTCAGCCGTACCGAGTCGACGGGGACGTTCGACCGGGTCAGGTTCTGCACGCTGACCACCACGCGGGCGACCGCACTGGCTCCGAGGACCACGTTGTCCTCGCCGAGGGGCTGACCGTCGACGGTGACGCCGAGTTCCACCCCGTCGTCCGCCGCATGGACCGGAGACGCCATGGGTAACATGAGCCAACTCAGGCACGCCGTCAGGCAAACGGCGACAAAAATACTTTCCCGCGCCGACCTCTCCGTCAGCAATCTGACATTCACCGCTTCCCCCCGTGGCCCGGATGACCGGCAACGCGACTGTTATCCCACCGATCGTCGTATGGTGGGGCTTCCGCCTAACGTGCATCACGTTGTCTCCGCCGGTCCGGGGCAGGCCGCCGGCAACGGGCGTGTTGCCAGCCGCACCCGGGGGGCGCTCTGGTGTCTGGCCATCGAGTATCTGGTCGATTCGTGCGACGGCCGTCGCGCGGTCTGGTGCCGACGGTGTTTGTCGTTGTGCTGTTCCTGGTCGGCGGGGCCGGCGTCGCCACGGCGATGGTCAGTCCCGAGACGTCGACCGGGACATCGACCGAGGCGTCGTCGGGGTCCATCTCCCCGTCCCCAGCCACCTCCCCATCCCCAATCCGGTCCATCTCCCCGTCCCCGCTGCCGACCGCCTCCACGTCCCCACCGCCCATGCCGAAGCCGGTGCCGAACCCGGTACCGAACCCGGAGACCCCCAGCGGTACCCCGTCTCCCTACTCAGATCCGAGTACGACGATCTGCCCGTCGGGGACGACGACGGACGCTGGTGGGCGCTGCACGCCCAGTTCGCCGGCCTGCCCGGCCGCGGCCACGGGCAATGCGGGCGGCCCCTGCGACCAGCACGGTCCGGCCTGCCCACCGAGCACGCCTCGATCGGCCGACGCAGCGGCGTCATCACCGCCGAACGGTGCCTGCCCACAACCCCGGTGCGCCTCCGGGCCGGCGTCGGTGTCGACATCAATGCCAGGTACAGATACAGGTACAGGATGTGATGGCGGCGGTCCCCAGCAATGCACGACGCCGGCCCCCGCGTTGCCGCTCGGCCTGGTCGACGCGATGCCCTGCCCCACTCCCACGGAGGACACGGAGACCACGTCACCTCCCATCACCTCGTCCCCGGTCACCGACTCCACCAAGCCGGGCTCCAATGGGGAGAAGGAGACCTCGGTTACCTGTCCGGACGGGTCCGTGCGCCGATCGGCCGACCAGTGCCCCTTGCCGCAGAAGGCCTGCCCCGGTTCGGTGGTCGGCGTCGCCGTGGGCGAAGCCTGCCCGCCGCCGCGGCCATCCCCGCCGGTTCCGGTCGTCTGCTGGGACGGTTCCGTGCGCGCGGCGACGCTCGACTGCCCCGCCGGGCGCCGGCTCTGCCCCGGCGGCCTCGCGGTTCCGCTCGACGAGCAGTGCGCGGCACCCACCCCGTCTCGCTGCCCGAAGGGGACGGTGCGCGTGCTGGGCGTGTGCACACCCGTGTCCGAGCCCGGCGGGTCCGAGCCGGATGTGGGGGAGCCGGTGGCACGCGAGGCACGTCCCGGTGAGCTGTTGTTCGACCGGAGCGCCGTGACGGCTGGAGATACGCTGTTCGCCCGGGGTACCGGCTGCAGACCCGGGTCGCAGGCCATGCTCACCGCGGGCGGCGAGCTGGTCGGACGGACCGTTGCCGACCAGGACGGCACGTTCGAGACCGTGGTCCAGTTCGCCAGCTTCCAGCCGGGTTACCGTCCGGTCACCGCCGCCTGCGGAGCTAACCTCACCGCCGGTATAGACATGGTGCTGGTCTCCGCGGACACCAGCGATTCGCCTCCATCGGTGCTGCTTCCGCTCTTCTTGGCGCTGTCGTTCCTGGCCGTGCACTACCAGATAGCGGCCCGTGGACGTCGGCGCGCCAGGTCGCAGCGCCGTTAGGTGCCATGCGCCGCCAGACATTACCGGGTGTTGCCGGGTGTTACCGGTGCGGGTGGACTGCTGACCGACACCCTTGAGAACCTCGGGATCCTCGACAACCTCGGGCGGGAGTGATCATCTAATGTCCCACCCACCCGGCCGGAGTGGACCCGCGGACCGACCCGCGGATCATGCTGCCTCCGAACCGACCGAGGTCGGTCCCTATCGGCTGGTGCGGCGTCTCGGCGCGGGTGGGATGGGGAGCGTCTACCTGGGGGAGAACACCGCCGGTGGTCTGGTCGCGGTCAAACTGATCCGGGCGGATCTCGCCCGGTTGGCCGAGTTCCGCAGCCGGCTCAAGCAGGAGGCCGACAACGCCCGGCGGGTCGCTCGTTTCTGCACGGCGGCGGTCCTCGACGTCGACATCACCGCCGATCCGCCTTATCTGGTGACCGAGTACGTCGACGGGCCGACGCTGTCCGAGGCGGTCGGCACGCGCGGCCCGTTAACCCCGGCGGAGCTTCATCAGCTGGCGGTGAGCATGACCACCGCGCTGATGGCGATCCACCAGGCCGGACTCGTGCACCGGGATCTGAAGCCGTCCAACATCCTGCTGTCCCGGCTCGGACCGAAGGTGATCGATTTCGGTATCGCGCGCGCCCTGGACTCTGCGACGGTACTCAGCGGGGATCGCCAGCTCGGGACGCCGGCGTTCATGGCGCCGGAACAGGCCTGAGGGCC
>NZ_CDWRCL010000329.1:0-3164 GCF_977927575.1 Frankia sp. CcCS3 | reverse complement strand
CCGCAGCCTTCGCCGCACAGGGTCTCGTCGGCTACCTTCTCACCCACCGCATGTCCCGACGTGACCGGGTTTATCTGGCCGCTTCCCAGCAGAACGGCATCACGAGCATCGTGCTGTCCCTGGCCTTGGAGCCGGCGATTCCCGGGGTCGCCGCCGTCGTCGCTCCGGCGGTCGTCACCATCAACCTGCTGCACTGGCTGATCAATCGCTGGATCGACACCAGGCCGACCGTCTTCGGAATCACCGGAGCGGACGACGCGGCCTTCGACGACCGCGGCCTGCCGCTGCGGGAGATGTCCCCGCGGGGCAGCGACCTGCTGGCTTTTGAGTAAGTGATGTGTGAGTGAACTTGAAGCAGTGGGCGGAGCGTGAGGGTGTCCACTACGTCACCGCTTACCGCTGGTTTCGGGAAGGGAAGCTGCCCGTACCGGCGCGCCGGGTCGGGCGGCTGATCCTGGTCGAGCCGTCCGCCGTCGAACGCCCCACGGGAGCCGTCGCGGTGTACGCGCGGGTCTCCTCCGCCGGCCAGTACCCCGGCCTTGACCGGCAGGTTGCCCGTGTCACCGCATGGGCAACCGGACGTGAGCTCGAAGACCTGCTCCGGCTGTAGGGCCGCCATCCGGCAACAGGTGGCTGCGAGCAAGGGGCCTACTCATGCTTCATGACTCGCAACGGTCAGACGAAGACCGTCTCGGCTGGGCGCAGGAGCCGCGCCAGGGCCTCGGCCGGAAGCACCGCAGCATCGGCCGGATGGGCTGAAAGCGGAGCAATCTGGGTGCGGTAGCAGTCGACCGCTCGCTGCTTGGCCCGCTGCACGTCGACAGGAAGATGCACCCGTCGCGCCCTGGCCCAGGGAACTCGCGGGTCGTCCGGCACCGCCCAGTGCCAGGTCCAGACGGGGTACTCGAGCAGCCGGGTGCCCGTCCGCGCGGCGGCGATCTCCGCCGCCCGACCCGTCGCCTCATGATCTGGATGACGATCCCCGGCATACGTTGCGAGCAGCCACCCGTCGGCGGTGAGCAACGGTTCCAGCTGGTCGGCCAACAGCTCCTCGTGCCCGGCGACCCGCCCGTCGCGCAGGCTGACCCGATGCACCGGCACCTGGGCCAGTCCGAGTTCGGCGAGAGCGGAATGCTGTTCCGCCACCCGTCGCCGCGCAAGCTCGGCCGGCGACAGCGTCGGAGATCCGGGATGGGATGCGTCGCCGTCGGTTACCGCAACAACGGTGAGCGACACGCTCAGCGTGGACAGGATGGTCATCAGGCCACCGATGCCCAGCACCTCATCGTCCGGGTGGGGAGCCACGATCACTGCATTCGTGGGCGGAACGGTCAGATCCAGCTCCGCCCACCCCGGATCCCATCCCTGCCAGACCGATTCGGGGGTCCCGCTGTCGTCGGCGAAGGGCCGACGCTCGTCCGCCACGCGTTCCTCCTGCATCGTTCTTCCATACGGCATACAGCGCGGCACCGCACGGACATCGGTGCAGTCATCGGCAACGCCACACGCACGGGGCGGCGTGGCGCGCCCACGACGCCGGCCGGCACCATCACAGCCCATCCTCCGGGCACAGCCCATCCTCCGGGCACAGCCCCACCCTCCCGGGTGTGCCCACGTCGCAAGCAGGGTGGGCGGGGCGGGACTGCGCTGGGCTTGAGCGACGGTACCCGTCGAAAACACCCGGGAGCCCGCGTTCCGGTCACCTCCCCGGCCGGAAGGTCGTCCGCGTCCTGATCCCGGTGAAGGGCCGCACGCCCCCCTCGCGACGGACGGTCTGGGACCGCCGACTCCGACCGGTCGTCGTCGCGGGCCCACGGCCGGACGATCGGTGGCCCCGGCCATCGGATTCGCCACCGGTCGCCACGACGGACCGGCCGCCGCGCCCCCGAGCCAGCCGGCTCCGCAGGATGCGTCGTGCCCCGCTGAAGCGGTGGCGACCGTCGACTACCGGGGCCGTCACTGGCCGACACGCTAGGACTGCGCCACCTACGTGGGCTCCGCCCCGGCGGTCCTACCCGGCGCCCGATGTCGGCCGACCAGGGCGCCACGGTCAGATACCGACGAGACGACGCGGGGACGGGATGGTCTCGACGACCTCGTCCACGACGTCCTCGGCGATGACGCGGCGCAGTTCCGCCTCGGGGCTCAGCACCAGCCGGTGTGCCAGGACCGGCTTGGCCAGCGCTTTGACGTCGTCGGGGGTCACGAAGGCCCGTCCCTGCGACGCGGCACGCACCTGGACGGCCCGAAGCAGCGCGATACTGCCCCGTGGGCTCGCCCCCAGGCGGACGACATCCGGCAGCGTGCGGGTCGCGGTGACCAGATCGACGATGTACCGCCGGAGGGCGGGTGCCACATAGATGGCGGATGTCCGGGCGGCGTGGGCCACCACGTCCTCCGCCCGCATCACCGGTCTCAGATCCTCGATGCGCCGACCCACCTGCCGACCATCGAGGATCTCCAGTTCCGCAGCGAGGGAGGGATATCCCATCCGCAGTCGCATGAGGAACCGGTCCAGATGGGCCTCGGGCAAGCTGTACGTGCCGTCCATGTCGATCGGGTTCTGCGTCGCGACGACCATGAAGGGCCGCGGTACCGGATAACCGGTCCCATCGACGGTGACCCGCCCCTCCTCCATGACCTCCAGCAGAGCCGACTGCGTCTTCGGCGAGGCGCGATTGATCCCATCGCCGATGACGAGGTTGGTGAACACCGGGCCCCCGCGGAATCCGAACTCGTCGGCACGCTGGTTGTAGACCATCGTCCCGATGATGTCCGCGGGCAGCAGGTCGGGCGTGAACTGGATGCGATGCCAGCCGGCGCCCACCGACGCGGCGAGGCTGCGGGCCAGGGAGGTCTTCCCCAGACCGGGGACATCCTCGACGAGGAGATGGCCGTCGGCGAACATGCAGATCGTCGCGAGATCCACCACCTCACGCTTGCCGCGGATGACCTTCTCGACGTTGGCGACCACATCGTGGAAAGAGGCTGAGAACGTGGCAACCGCGGACCGGTCGCCGGACGTACTGTCGCGGCCGTCGCCCATGCGGGTCACGCGCTGCCTCCTAGGGCCTGTTTGGGAAGTTTATCGGGGCAGCCATTCGTTGATCGCGGCGATGGTGACTGTTGCTTCGTAGCGGACGGCTAGCTTGTCGTAGCGGGTC
>NZ_CDWRCL010000328.1:0-3170 GCF_977927575.1 Frankia sp. CcCS3 | reverse complement strand
CGTCAGCCGAGGGGGCTCCCGTCGCCGAGCCCCGCCATTACCGAGAGAGACGCGAGGAAGAGGAGGCCGAACACGAGTCCGGCCAGGCACCAGGCCAGGCTGCGACGCGATGCCCGGCGCGCCCCGGCGACGTCGTGGGCAAGGAGCCGATGTGACGCGCGCGAGGAGTTGATGATCCCCATCACGCCGAGCGGCGCGCACAGGAATGTCGTCAGGATCGCGAGAGCCAGGTAGTTGCCGACCTTCGGCGTCGCCTCGGAACCTGGCCCCCGCCGCGCCCCCGACCTCTGCCGCGTCCGCGCGTGCCGTGGTGTCTGCGTGGACCGCGGTGCCTGTGCGTGTCGCGGTGCCTGTGCATGCCGCGGTGTCCGCGTGTGCCGCCGGACCGCCTGGTGGGGTTCGGCGGGTCGGTGGGCCTGTGTTCCGGGCCAGCCCGGATGGGGGTGGGGGCCGGTGTCGTTGTGTCGACTCCGCGGGTAGCCGGTCGAGTAGTGATGGCCGCTCGAGTAGTAGTGACCGCCGGTGTCGGCCGCGGTCCAGGGAGCCCAGCGGGCACCGGTGCCCGTCCGGCAACCGGCGTTCGTGCGGGTGCCGGTGTTCGTCCGACCGGTGTGGTTCGTCGACCCCGGGCCGCCCGCGCCCGGTGCCGGGGACGAGGGCGGCCCGGTGAGGCGGGCGTCGTACTCGTCCCGCCACTTGTCGAGGATTTCGTGGGACACGGTGAGGAGCTGCATCGTGCGCATGGACTGTGCGTCCCGGCTGGCGGGATTGTCCGGATGATGGGCCCGGACACGGGCCCGGTACGCCCGGCGGATCTCCGCCCGGTCAGCGGTGCGCGCCACCCCGAGCACGGTGTAGGCGTCGGCGCCGCCGAGTTCGCGAACCAGCCGGTTGAGCGGGGCCAACGTCCGATCCGCTTGACGACGTCGCCGCGGTTCCGATCGGAAGGCACCATGCGAACCGCCATTCCCCGTCGTCGGCCGGGCGCCATCAGCGGTGATGATAGGCGATCCGTCCGCCATCTGTCCGCCATTCGTCTGCCTTTGGCAGATTCGTGCTGTCAGGCCGTGACGTCCCGGCGGGCCAGGCTCACCGCCCCGATCACCGCCGCACCGGCGGCATACAGACCTCCGATCAGCAGCGCCGACCCGTAGCCGGCATCGGCGGTACCTCCCTGGCCGATCGCGTCGAAGACCAGTCCAGGGAAGACCCGGCCCGCTCCGCTCCAGGACTCCTGGACAATGTGCTCGATCGGAAACGTCCACGCGATCCCGACGGCGAGGGTGAGCGCCGTCGACCGCAGGACCAGCCCGAGCACGGTCCCGGCGAGTCCGAAGAAAACGGCGGCCACCAGCGCGTTCAGGTAGCTCGACGCTGCCTCCCCGAGCGCGTCGGCGCTCCACCACGCTGACGTGTCAATGTCCCGAATCCCGGCGACGGCCAGCCCGACGACGATGCTGACCACCAGCGCGGCGACGAGCGCCACCGCCACCAGGACGAGCATGACCGCCATGCGTCCGGCGAGCCAACCCAGCCGCCGGGGCTCCCGTAGGAACAGGGTTCGCAGCGTCCCCTGGCTGTACTCGAGGGTGATGCTGATCGCGAAGACGAGGAAGACCAGCAGGCCGGTGAAGGTGCTCCCGCCGGTGAAACCGAGTGCCACCCCGGACGCCGCGGACACCTGCGTGAACGTGACGTCGAAGCTCGGTGGCCCACCGCTGCCGCCCGGCGGGGAGCCGCCCGGATCGGCCAGTGCGAGGAGCAGCACGGTCGACAGCACGCTCAGCAGGGCGAGGATGCCCATGGCCACCGCCGTACTCGGCCGCCACAGCTTGATCGGCTCGGCGTGGAAGGACCGCCGGGCCGCTACCAGGAGACTCATCGCAGTGTCCCCTCGTCATGACGGGCCGCCGCAGCGGCGGACAGCCCGCGGATCGGACTCGTGGATCTGGTCGTCGTCCCGCCCGTGGGGGGCCGCTGGGAGCCGGCACGCCGGCCGGTGCTGGTGTCGGTGCTGGTGTCGGTGATGTCGCCGCCCGGGTTCGGGCCTGGGTGACCAGACCCTGGTAGCGGTCCTCCAAGCTGAGCCGGCGCGGAGACATCTCGACGAGGGTGATGCCCCGGGCCGCCGCGGCCCGGTTGATCCTGGCCAGCAGGCGGGTGGGGCCGTCGGGGCCGTCGGGTCCGTCGTCTGGGTTCGCGTCGAGGCTGACGACGACATCCCGGGGCCGCCGCGTCGCCGGTACCGCCAGGCCGGCGAGGAGATCGGCGAGCAGCGGGACGTCATCGTCGTGCTCGGGGCGTAGGACGATGTCGTAGGTGGAGGTTGCCATCAGCCGGTCGGTCGGCCCCTGGTAGGCCAGCCGCCCGCCCTCCACGACGATCAGCCAGTCGCAGATCTGCTCGACCTCGGCGAGTAGATGCGACGAGATCAGGACGGTGCGCGCCGTGCGCCGGCTCCCGGCGATGGCCGGCCCGGCGGCGATGGATCGGATGAGCTCACGCATCTGCCGGATCCCGATCGGGTCCAGTCCGTTCGTCGGCTCGTCGAGGATGAGCAGGTCCGGATCGCTGAGCAGGGCGGCGCCGATGGCGAGGCGCTGCTTCATGCCGAGGGAGTACGTCCGTACCTTGTCCGCGCCGCGGCCGGTGAGTCCGACCTCGTCGAGGATCCCGTCCACCCGCGTCGGGTCCTGCCCGCCCAGCACGGCGAGGGAGGCGAGGTTGCGGGCACCGGACAGCGCCGGGTACAGCGCGGGGCTCTCGATCAGGGCGCCCACCCGTGGCAGGTAGCGGGCCGGTGTCACCAGGGGATGACCGAGGACGGTCCCGGAGCCCCCGCTGGGGCGGACCAGGCCGAGCAGCATGCGCAGGGTCGTCGTCTTGCCGGCCCTGTTGGGCCCGACGAATCCGGCGACGACCCCCTCGGGAATCGTGAGGTCGAGACCGGTGACGACGGTCCGGCGCCCGTACCGCTTGGTCAGACCCTGGACGTCGACGGCGGCCGGCCGGTCTGTCTCAGGTGCCGGTCGGGTGGTGCCGGGCCGGGTGGTGCCGGGTGATGGCGAACTGCGCTCGCCAGTGGTTGTCATCATGGGAATCAGACTGGTGTGGCCGCCCCCTCACGTCGTCCGTCCAGCGGCGGCATCGTCGTACGCAATGTGGCGCAG
>NZ_CDWRCL010000327.1:0-3184 GCF_977927575.1 Frankia sp. CcCS3 | reverse complement strand
CGACCTCCTCGGCTGAACGGGGGCGTGGCCGGCCGCCCGGGAGACCGATTCCGCGGCCGGTCACCATCGGCCCACGCCCGGTTCGCCCGTCGAGATCCGCTGTACGCTGCGCGGCATGGGATCTGGGCGGGTACGGGTTCGATTCGCGCCATCTCCCACCGGCATCTTCCATGTGGGTGGGGCGCGGTCGGCGCTGTTCAACTGGCTGGTCGCGCGGCGCGCCGGCGGCGACTTCGTGCTGCGCATCGAGGACACCGACGCGTCCCGCAACCGGCCGGAGTGGACCGACGGCATCATCAGCGCGCTGGACTGGCTCGGCATCAGCCCCGGCGGGTACGAGGGTCCGGTGCTGCAGTCGTCGCGCGCCGACCGGCACCGGGCCGCGGCCGAGCGGCTGCACTCCGAAGGTCTCGCCTACTACTGCGACTGCACGCGCGAGGCCTTGGCGGAACGTACCGGCAACGCGCAGCGCGGCTACGACGGATTCTGCCGGGACCGCGGGCTCACCCCGGGTCCCGGCCGGGCGCTGCGCTTTCGCACGCCGGACGACGGCGTGACGATCGTCGAGGACCTCATCCGCGGCACGCCGGAGTTCCCGAACGACACCATCGAGGACTTCGTGGTCGCGCGGGCCGACGGGTCGGCGGTGTTCCTGCTCGCCAACGTCGTCGACGACCTGGAGATGGGGATCACCCACGTCATCCGGGGTGAGGAACACCTGTCGAACACCCCGAAGCAGCAGCTGCTCTGGGCATCGCTCGGCGCGGGTGCGCCGCCGGTGTGGGCGCACGTCCCGGTGATCGTCAACGAGAAACGCCAGAAGCTGTCGAAGCGGCGCGACAAGGTGGCGCTCGAGTCCTACCGGGACGAGGGATACCTGCCCGCCGCCATGAAGAACTACCTGATGCTGCTCGGTTGGGCCCCGCCCGGCGAGGACGAGATCGTGCCCTGGGAGACGATCGAGTCCACCTTCGACCTTGCCGACGTGAAGCCGTCGCCGGCGTTCTTCGACGAGAAGAAGCTCAAGGCGTTCAACGGTGAGTACATCCGGCGGCTGAGCGTCGAGGAGTTCATCGAGGCGGTCCGGCCCTGGCTCTCGGCACCGGCCGCGCCGTGGGAGCCGGCCGCGTTCGGCGCGGACGCGTTCGCCGCCCTCGCCCCCCTGGCGCAGAGCAGGGTCTCCGTGCTGTCGGAGATCGTGCCGATGGTCGACTTCCTCTTCCTGCCGGAGGTACCAATCGACGACGCGGCCTGGGCCAAGGCGATGAAGGGGCCGGCGGCGGAACTGCTCGCCGACGTCCACGACCTCTACGACAAGATCGAATGGGAAGCCGAGACGCTGAAGGCCGGACTTACCGAGGTCGGCGAGCGGCACGGTCTCAAGCTCGGCAAGGCGCAGGCACCGGTGCGGGTCGCCGTGACCGGGCGGAGCGTGGGACTGCCCCTGTTCGAGTCGCTGGAGGTGCTCGGCCGGGAGACCACCCTGCGGCGGCTCGCCGAAGCGCGGGAACGGCTCACCGGCGGCTGACCTCACGCCGGTCCACGACGGCCTCGCGCGCACGCCGGTCCGTGGCGGCTTCGCGCGGCGGGCAGGGCTGAGCCCGGGTCGCGGCTGGGACGGGCCGCGACCCGGGCTGGGGAGACCCACCAGAAGCCGGGGTTACCTCTGGTGGGTGAGGCTGCTCCAGTTCGCCAGCCACCCGGGCGGCCGGGCGGTCAACAAGGACCAGCACACCCCGCCGGGCCTAAGAGATCCTTAAAACGAGCTCAAGACAAGCTGTGATCTTGCTGTCACGAAATGCCTCTCGAGAGTGACCATCCCGCGGTGTCAGGATGTTGCCATCAAGCGGGAGTCCACCGGACTTAGGGCTCACCGTGACCCTGGGTAGCTGATCCTCGGGGCGTGCGCTGGCGCGGGCTCAGCCCGGACCACTCGTCCGCCCAGGCCGCCAGCGGTTCCAGCACTCCCTGCAGGCGACGGCCGTGCGCGGTCAGCCGGTACTCGCCGGCCTCGTCCACCTCGACGAGGCCGGCCTCGCGCAGCTCCCGCAGGCGTTGGGTCACCTGGGCCTGCGGCGCCTCGAGCCACGCCACAAGCGCGCGGAACGGCAGGGCCGTCCCGCGCAGGTTCCAGTAGACGGCGAGGGCGAAACGCCGGCCCAACAGGTCCACAAGACCGGCGAGGGCGGACGGTGCGCCGTCCGGAGTCTCGGGATGACCGGAGGCGTGCGGTCGTCCCGGCCCGTTCAGCCTCGCCTGCCTCATCGGCATGTCCCGCCGGGACCGCTCATCGGTGGCCTCCGGGGTCTCCGGCGCGAGGGTGCCCCGATCAGCGGGCACCGACCGAGCCGACGCCGTTGGATCCGACACCGTTGGAGCTGTGCGAGCCGAGGGGAGTAAACAGCCTGGTCGCGGACTGCCCGGCGTGGGCGCCAAGCAGGTCCCGGGCCTTCTGGTAGAAGGTGGCCGCCTGCGCGGAGACGAGTCCCGCCGCGCTCTGGACCTCCGGGCGCTCCTGGAGGTCACGGACCTGCCGCATGATGGCGTCGTAGTGCTCCCGGCCGGCCCGGGCGCCGAGGACGTATCCGAGACCGAGGGCCAGGATGACGCTGGGCCTGATACGCATGTTGCCTCCCAGGAGACCGAGGGACGTGCAGGCGGATGGCCGCCGGCCGCTTGACGTTGTGTCGTCGGGTTGATTCCTACCCCACGTCCAAGACCGCCCGAACCTCAGGTAGGCTGACGACGTCAGGTGCATGGCAGGTGCACGGCACCCGATCCCGCGTAGCTCAATTGGCAGAGCAGCCGGCTGTTAACCGGCAGGTTATAGGTTCGAGTCCTATCGCGGGAGCATAGGCCCAGGCCGGAGGCCCGATCCCTTCCGAAGATCAATTCCGAGTCATATCAGTACCACTTTAGCCTTACCCATCCATACTATGATCTTGATCGATGCAAGATCAAGAGAACTACTACAAGCACGGCCACGCGTGAACCATCAAGATCACGAAAGATTCACCTGCCGGTGGGTCGACAGTAGCCCCTCAGATTGCCACGCTGTGCAGCAGAGCCAACACGACGGTGCTGTGGGGGTGGCCGGTGCGACTGGCGTCGTTCAACGTGGAAAACCTGTTCGAACGGGTCCGGGCGATGAATCTGCCCACCTGGGATGAAGGCCGACCGGTCC
>NZ_CDWRCL010000326.1:2768-3685 GCF_977927575.1 Frankia sp. CcCS3 | reverse complement strand
ATCCACCTGCACACCCCGACGATGATGGATGTGCGCCTGCGGGACGGCCGGCTGCACGGCAGGGGCGCGGTGGCCGACCGGATCGACCGGTTCTCCGCTCTGCGCGCCGACGCGCGCACCGCTCCCTCTGAGCTGATCGTCACCACGCTGCGCGGTTTCGGCTGGCTGGATAGGGATACCGACGCGGACGTCATTCCTTACCCGTTCGACCGGTCCCCGTACATGGAGGTGGCGTCGCCCCAGCACACCGACCCGACGTTGCTCGTCGTCGGACGGCTCGAATGGCGCAAGGGGCTGGATGTCCTGATCGAGGCGGCCGCGCTGCTGAAGAAACGGGGTGTCGAGGCGACGGTGGTCTTCGCCGGTCAGTCCTCGGGCACGATCGAGGGTGTGGCGACCGGGACCTGGCTGGAGCAGCAGGCGGTCAAACTCGGCGTCACCTGCCGTTTCGCCGGCCACCTGACCCGTCCCGAGCTGGTCAAGGCCTATGAGGAGGCACGGGCGGTCGTCGTGCCGAGCCGGTTCGAGAGCTTCTCCATCGCGGGTCTCGAGGGAATGGCCTCGGGACGCCCGGTCGTCGCGACCGCGACAACCGGGGTGGCCACCTGGGTGGCGAAATGGAAGGGCGGCACGGTCATCCCGCCGGAGGACGCCCCCGCACTCGCCGACGCCCTGGAACCCTTCCTCACCGACCCGGAGTTCGCGGAGACGGTGGGTGCCCGCGGTCGGGTCGGCACCGCCGAGCTCGAGCCGTTGCGTATTGCCGCCCTGCGCGAGAAGGTCTACCAGAAGGCCATCGACCGTTTGCGGGCGCGCCACGGAAAAACCTCCGCCGTGGCATGAGGGTGGCGACCCGGATCATCGATTGCCGGTCACGAACCTGATCCAGGCGAAAACCCTAGGGAGTCGAAATGAAA
>NZ_CDWRCL010000326.1:0-2314 GCF_977927575.1 Frankia sp. CcCS3 | reverse complement strand
TCCCCTAGGGTGGGGTCATGAGCGGTCTGTGCGGTGTCTCCCTGGAACATCCGATCATGAACGCGGCCGGCACCTGCAAGACCGCCGAGGATGTCGAAACGTTCGCCCGGTCGGCGGTCTCGATGATCGTCGTTGGTTCGATCACCAGAGAACCGCGGTCAGGCAACTCCGGCAACGTCTACTGGCCTGGCCGAGTCTACTCGTTGAACGCGCTCGGGCTTCCCAACCGCGGACTGGACTACTATGCCGCGCATCTGCCCGGCATGGTGCGGCGCGCTCACCTGGCGGGCAAGCCGTTGACCGTCAGCGTCGCCGGGTTCGGTGTCGACGAATACCGCGAGATCTCCGCGGTCGTGGCGCGGACGGGGGTCGATCTGATCGAACTGAACCTGGCCTGCCCGAACGTCTGGGACGGCGGAACGCAGAAGCGCATCGCCTGCTTCGATCCCGGGCACACCGCGACGATCTGCACGGCGGTGGGCGACACGCTGGTGGCGCAGGCTGGTGCCGATCCGGCCCGACGCGTCCCCTACGGAGTCAAGATCTCGCCGTTCTCCGATCCGTCGGCTCTGGCGGAGCTCGCAACGGTGATCGATGAGGTCGCCGCGCGTCCCGGTGGCCCGCGGTTCGTCACGGCGGTGAATACCTTCCCCAACGCCTTCGCCGTCGACGAGGCGCACCGACCAGTCGTCGACGTCGAGCTCGCCGGTATGAGCGGGCCGGCGCTCAAGCCCGTCGGGCTCGGTCAGGTGCGCCAGCTACGCCGCCTGCTCCCGGAGAGTGTGGACATCGTCGGGGTCGGGGGTGTGACCGACGGGCGCGACGTCGCCGACTACCTGCTGGCCGGGGCCACCGCGGTCCAGGCCGCCACCGCGTTCTGGAACCGTGCGGAGGATCCGGCCGTCTTCGGTGCCATTCTGTCCAACTGGATCGACCACACCGACCCGACCGTCCCCTGAAAAGGGTTTCACGCGTATTTTCCGTACATCTTTCCAGCATATTTTTTCACGTCCTCGGCGCGGGAGCCCATCGCCGGATCAGCCTCCGGCCGCCGCGTTTCTCGGTGCCGCTCGGCCTGGCTGCTCGGCGGTGTTCTCCGGGCCGCTTCCCGGGACCAGGGAGATCCGCCGGTCCGGCGGTGGAAACGTCAGCCGGAACGTGAAGGCGGTGGCGGTCGGACCGTGGGCCCGCAGGTGACGAACCCGGTCCTCGGCCTCGTCCGTCCCCGGCCGATGCCCGGCGGGTACCCACCACAGGGCGTTGGTCGTCCGCTGGGTGGGATGAAACCACTCGCGCCGACGGCGTAGGAACGCCCCGTGGCCGCTACGGAAGACGAAGTTGGCCAGCGCCTCCACCGACTCCCAGACGGTCAGGTTCACGATGATCGCATGGTCGCCGTCGCCCTCCCACACGAACGTGCGTACGACGGTGTCGCCATCCTCGGCCCGCAGGCGCCAGACGAAGCCAGGCTGCCCGTCGCCGAGCGTGTTGGTGGGAGTGAGACCGGCGACGAAGTCGGTCAGCGCGGAGGAGCCGGGCGGCGCGAGCAGTCGGGCGATGTTCACCTGGGCCAGATGGTAACCCGTCATGAAGGCAGCCTAGGGAGGTTGTCGCGCCGCCGCCAGGAATATCGGTCAATTACCGATCGATCATGATCGGCGAGTTGGCGGGTGCAATTTCTACCAGTTTTTCGATGCCGCTCGGAACAGCCGGCGAACAGTAACCCCGCCACGAACGGGCCGGCCGATGCCGATGCCTGCCGATCGGCGCCCCATCGTGGGGCTGTCAGGTGATCCGTCAGGTGGTGTCGCCGCCGAGGGCTCCGCTGGAGCCACCCGGATGGACTCACCCGAGTCGATCATGCGCGCCTCCCACCTATTGGCAACGTCGAAGCTACTCTCCGTAGTCGGAGGTGCCGGGAGGGGAAGATCCCAAGATCCCGGGGCGGGCTGTGTCATTTGCGTGGAAGCGTGTTTCTCTGCGGAAATCAGCCTGAGTGCGGATCGCTCGAGTTTGGTCGGTGATCCGATTTCGGTCCTCGCTGACCGAAATGGCCTCCACTGCCGACAGCATTTGGTCATTTTCCGCTAGCAATGGGGGAGTCATGGGAAGTTCCGCAAGGAGAAAAGCCGCAGTTGTCGCTCTGTCCACGACGGCGGCTCTGGTTGTCGCCGCGGGGCCCGCGGCCACGAGCGCGTTGGCCTCCGATGGTCACGACGGCCCGAAGGACAAGCGCGTCACCAAGCACGTCGTCAAGGAGCACTGGACCAAGATTCGCTGGGAGAAGGAGAGCTGGGACAAGAAGGACTGGGAC
>NZ_CDWRCL010000325.1:0-3239 GCF_977927575.1 Frankia sp. CcCS3 | reverse complement strand
GGGCGGAGTAGCAGCTTGCCGAAGAACTCACCGCCGAGCAGCTGCTCGAAGGCGGCCCGGGCATCGGCCAGCGGGCGCACCTCGTGGATCAGCGGCCGCACCCCGGTCCGTTCCGCGAACGCGACGAGGTCGACCAGCTCGTCCCGGCTCCCCATGGTGGAACCGATCACCGACAGCTGGAGGAAGAAGATCCGGGTGAGGTCCGCCGGCGGGTTCGGACCACTGGTGGCGCCCGAGACCACGATGCGCCCGCCGGGGCGCAATGCCTTCACCGAGTGACCCCAGGTGGCGGCGCCGACGGTCTCGATGACCGCGTCGACCCGGCGCGGCAGCCGGGCACCGGGGTCGAGAACCTCGTCGGCGCCGAGGGCGGCCGCCCGCTTCCGCTTGGTCTCGTCCCGCGAGGTCACGAAGACGGTGTGCCCGGCGGCCTTGGCGATCAACAGCGCCGCGGTGGCCACCCCCCCACCGGCTCCCTGGATGAGCACGGTGCCGCCGCCCCCGGCGGGCAGCCCCGCCCGGGAGACGACCATCCGGTAGGCAGTGAGCCAGGCGGTCGGCAGGCAGGCGGCCTCCTCCCACGACAACCCGGCGGGCTTCGGGATCAGGTTGCGCCGCGGCACGGCGACCCGCTCGGCAAGGGTTCCCGGGTACAGCTCGGACAACAGGGTCCGCTTCGGGTCCAGCGTCTCGTCCCCCCCGCCCGCTGTCGGATCACCGATCACGCTGTGGACGATGACCTCCTGCCCGTCGGGGGTCACCCCGGCGGCGTCACAGCCGAGGATCATCGGGAGCCGATCCGCCGGCAGGCCCACTCCACGCAGGCTGAACAGGTCGTGATGGTTGAGCGAGGCGGCCCGCACCGTGACGGTGACCCACCCGTCGAGCGGCGCGGGTTCGGGCTGCTCCCCGATGGCCAGGCCGTCGAGCGGAGAATCGGGGTGGAGGGACACGGCGGCGGCGGCTAGCACCCTTCGAACCTACGGCTACCGGCGTGCAGACGCGAGCGAGGCCGACCGGCGCGGATCTGCTCAGGACAACCGACAGGCGACGCCACGGACGAAGGGGACCATCCGGGCCGGCAACCGCGCCTGCCACGCCGGTGTGCTGAACTCGACACCGTGGGAACAACAAGGGTGGACGTCCAATGGTAAACGGGCCGTGGTGACCCACGAGGACATGCCCGACTCGCCGCGCAGAAACGGGTCGAGCCGGCGGCTGGGCTGGCGCCGCCGACACCCCGCGCCCATCCCGGAGGCACCCGCGACGGTCATCGTGGACGGCATACCGGTCATCACGGTGGCTCCCGCCGACTTCGTGTGCTGCTCTTACAAGGGATGTGGGACCCTGCGCCCGCTCGCGGAGGCGGCGGAGAACCGGCCCTGCCCGGGATGCGGCCGGGTCTGAGAGCACGCGGTCTCGCAAACGGCCCGGGAACGCGGCTCAGGGACCCGCAGCGGGACGCGGGGCCTCGACCGTCTAAGGGGGGAGACCCCGCGTGGCACGGGCCCCGTGGAGACGTCCAGGGACCCCGGAGAAGGTGCACCGGGATCCCTGGACGTCCTTGGCCGGCACGCCGACGATCAGCCGGCGCCGGCCCTCGTCAGCGGCGGGCCACCCCGTCCGCCCGCGCGGCCGCGGCCGTCGCCGCGGCAACGGCCGGGGCGACCCGGTCGTCGAACACGCTCGGGATGATGAGATCCTCGGCCAGCTCGTCCGCGATCACCCCGGCGAGCGCCCTCGCGGCGGCGATCTTCATGCCCTCCGTCACGCGGCTGGCCCGGACGTCGAGCGATCCCCGGAAGATTCCGGGGAAGGCGAGGACGTTGTTGATCTGGTTCGGGTAGTCGCTGCGACCGGTCGCCACGATCCGCGCGTACTTGTGGGCGACCGCCGGATCGATCTCGGGATCGGGGTTGGCCATCGCGAAAATGATCGCCTCTGGCGCCAGGGTGGCGACCGCTTCCTCCGGGACCTGCCCGGCGGACAGCCCGAGGAAGACGTCGGCGCCGGCGAGCGCGTCGGTGATGGACCCGGTCAGGCCGGCACGGTTGGTCTCGGCGGCGAGCGCGGCCTTGCTCGGGGTGAGGTTGTCCCGACCGGCGTAGAGGATGCCGCGGCTGTCACCGACCGCGATGTCCCCGATGCCGGCGGCCAGCAGGATGCGGGCCACGGCGGCGCCGGCGGCGCCCGCGCCGGACACCACGGCACGCAGATCACCGAGGGTGCGTCCGGTGAGCTTCGCCGCATTCTCCAGCGCGGCCAGCGCGACGATGGCTGTTCCGTGCTGGTCGTCGTGGAAGACCGGAATGTCGACGCGGTCCTGCAGGAGGCGCTCGATGGCGAAGCAGCGCGGTGCCGAGATGTCCTCGAGGTTGATCCCGCCGAAGCTCGGGGCGAGGCGCGCGACGGTGTCGACGATCTCCTCGACGTCCGTGCAGGCGAGGGCCAGTGGCACCGCGTCCACGTCAGCGAAGTGCTTGAACAGCGCGGCCTTGCCCTCCATCACCGGTAGGGAGGCCGCGGGGCCGATGTCACCGAGGCCGAGCACAGCCGTCCCATCGGTGACCACGGCGACGGTATTCGACCGCCAGGTGTAGTCGTCGGCGAGGGCCGGAGTCTCGGCGATGGCGGTACACACCCGCGCGACTCCGGGCGTGTAGGCCAGGGACAGGTCTTCCCGATTGTTCAGTGGAGCGGTGACGTCGATGCCGATCTTCCCTCCGCGGTGCAGGGCGAACGCGGGATCGTCGTCGGACGGCCGCGGGCTGAGCCCGGCGAGGCCCGACGTGGTGGAACCGAAAGTCGGCTGGTCAGTGGTTGCGGTCACGGAGGTTGCTCCTCGAACGAGCCGCCGGCGGACCCCGCGGCGATCGCGGTCTCACCTGGGCGGCGACTACAACATGCTCATACTCCCGTGCGGTGCGTGTTTCGCGGAAGAACAAGCCTGAGCGGTACCGCCTCATCATGTAAGGCGGGCGATCGACCGGGTGTTGCCCGGGGTTGCTTCCAATATGACATGCGCGGCCGTCTCCGCCCCCGACGGCGCTTCGCCGTCGGCGAACCGACAACGAACGTATCGGCAACGGAAACGAAACATACCGCCATGGAGAGGATGTCGGCACCCGAGGGAAGCATCACGTGATCAGAATCGGGGGTCTCCCCCCGGATACCAGCAAACCACCGACACGCCCGCCCGGGCCCAAGAGGTAATCCGTGCACAGCGGCACTTTCTGGGG
>NZ_CDWRCL010000324.1:0-3247 GCF_977927575.1 Frankia sp. CcCS3 | reverse complement strand
TCCCAAACAGGCCCTAGTGTCCGCGGCGGCGATGCGGAACTCAACGCGTCATCGAGTGGAACATGGGGTACCGCGAAAGCCCCGGGGCGTAGCCGAATCGGGGACGGCGGTGGACCCCGATGAAGCCAAGCGCGGTGGGGTTCATCACGGACAGTGCTGATGCGCTGGGTAACTCCTCCGGGGGGTCCGGACCGGGCGCGCCGGAACCAGGTGCGCCCGGATGCAGAAGGTCAACGCGGTGGGCCCGGAGAATGAAACCCGAGGTCGCGGGGCCGAGATCGGGCGCCAAGGGGATCCGGCGCGCGGCCCGGCGCCCAGTCGGGGTGGCCCGGAGGTACCGATCCGAATGCGGTGGGCCGGATGGGCCGGACGGGCCGGCCTGGAGGTGATGGCCCCAACGCGGTGGGCTCCATCGCGCGGGCCCCACCTTCCGGGCCCCACCTTCCGGACCCGCTACCCGGGGCTCCGCGCCGGGTGGGCCCCGCGGGGGTCCGGTCCGGCACCGGGGAGCCCGCAGGTGGCTCCGTCGGCGCAGGGGAGGCCCCGAATGGCCCGGATGCCCGGGCAATCCGGGCAATCCCGGGGCCGGGCGCTCCGGGGCCTGGGTGAGTCGGTCAGCCCGAGATCGGCCGCTCGTCCTGCTCGGTGCTGGCCACGATCCTGGTGCCGGCCACGATCGCCTCGGGCCCGTTCAGGCCGGCCTCGCCGGCGCGCAGCCCGAATCGCCTGATCGCGTCCCCGACCGTGGTGGCCTTGACCTCACCGGCCCGGACGAGGGCTTCCAGGGTCGCGACGACGATCGACTCGGCGTCGACCTTGAAGTGCCGGCGCAGGGCGGCCCGGGTGTCGGAGTGGCCGTACCCGTCAGTGCCCAGCGAGGTGAACGGCTGCGGAACCCACCGGGAGATCTGGTCGGGCACCGCGCGCATCCAGTCGGAGACCGCCACGACCGGGCCGGCGGCCCCTTCGAGAGCGCGGGTCACGTACGGCACGGCATCGTCGGCCTCGGGGTTGAGCAGGTTGGCACGGTCGCAGTCGAGCGCCTCCCGCCGAAGCTCGTTCCACGAGGTCACCGACCACAGGTCGGCGGCGACCCCGAAGTCGGCGGCAAGGATCTCCTGCGCCGCCAGCGCCCAGTGGATGGAAGTCCCGCTGGCCAGCAGTTGGGCCCGCGGCGGGGAGTCCACGCCGGCCCCCGCCGCCGGAAGCCCGCGGACCAGGCCCTCGGCCGAGCGGAACCGGTACATTCCGGAGATGATCTGCGCCGGGTCGAGACCCGCGGGCTCGGCCGGCTGCGGCACCGGCTCGTTGTAGACGGTGAGGTAGTAGAAGACGTTGTCGTCCCGCTCGCCGTACATTCGGTCGAGCGCCTCCCGGACGATGTGCGTCACCTCGAAGGCGAAGGCGGGGTCGTAGGCCACGCAGGCCGGGTTAGTCGAGGCCAGGAGCAGGGAGTGGCCGTCCTGGTGCTGCAGGCCCTCGCCGTTGAGGGTGGTCCGACCGGCGGTCGCCCCGAGCAGGAACCCGCGGCCGAGCTGGTCGCCGAGCGCCCACATCTGGTCGCCGGTGCGCTGGAAGCCGAACATCGAGTAAAAGACGTAGACCGGGATCATGTACTGCGCGTGGGTGGCGTACGCTGTGCCGGCGGCGATCACCGAGCCCATCGACCCGGCCTCGCTGATGCCCTCGTGCAGTATCTGACCGGTCTCGGACTCCTGGTAGGACAGCAGCAGTTCGCGGTCGACGGCCTCGTATCGCTGCCCGTGCGGCGAGTAGATCTTCGCCGTCGGGAACATCGCGTCCATGCCGAAGGTGCGGGCCTCGTCGGGGATGACCGGCACGAAACGCGCGCCCATCTCCTTGGTCTTCATGAGGTCCTTCAGCAGCCGGACGAAGGCCATCGTCGTGGCGACGGGCTGTTTGCCGGAGCCCTTCCGGAGCTCGTCGAAGATCTTCGCTGGCGGCTGGGGGAGCGGCTTGGCCCGCACGACCCGCCGCGGGATCGACCCGCCGAGTGCGGCCCGGCGTTCCCGCATGTACGCGATTTCCTCGGAGTCCGGCCCGGGGTGGCAGTAGGGCGGCAGGTCACCTGACAGCGCCGAGTCCGGGATCGCCAGATAGAGCCGGTCGCGGAACTCCTTGAGCTCGCTCTTGGTCAGCTTCTTCATCTGGTGGGTGGCGTTGCGGGCCTCGAAGTCCTTGCCCAGGGTCCAGCCCTTGATGGTGTGCGCGAGGATGACCGTGGGCTGGCCCGCGTGCTCGGTCGCCGCCTTGTAGGCCGCGTAGAGCTTGCGGTAGTCGTGGCCACCGCGGGAGAGCTTGCGCAGATCGTCGTCGGAGAGGTCCGCGACCATCCGGCGCAGCCGGGCGTCCGAGCCGAAGAAGTGCTCCCGGATGTATTCGCCCGACGACGTCGAGTAGGTCTGGAACTGCCCGTCCGGCGTGGTGTTCATGCGGTTTACCAGCACGCCGTCGGTGTCCTTGGCCAGCAGCGGGTCCCAGTCGCGGCCCCAGACCACCTTGATGACGTTCCAGCCGGCGCCCCGGAACAGCGACTCCAGCTCCTGCATGATCTTTCCGTTGCCGCGGACCGGGCCGTCGAGGCGCTGCAGGTTGCAGTTGACCACGAAGATGAGGTTGTCGAGCTCCTCGCGGGCGGCCACGCCCAGCGCGCCGATCGACTCCGGCTCGTCCATCTCGCCGTCGCCGAGGAACGCCCACACCCGGCTGTTCGAGGTGTCCTTGATCTGGCGGTTGAGCAGGTAGCGGTTGAACCGGGCCTGATAGATGGCGTTGATCGGCCCGATCCCCATCGAAACCGTGGGAAACTCCCAGAAATCAGGCATAAGCCGCGGGTGGGGGTAGGACGACAGGCCGCCCGACTCGCCCTCGCGCCGGAAGGCGTCGAGCTGCTTCTCCGTCAGCCGGCCTTCCAGGAAGGCGCGGGCGTAGATGCCCGGGGACGCGTGACCCTGAATAAAGATCTGGTCACCCGAGGCGCTTCCCGGCGAGGAACTGAGATGGTCCTTGCCGCGGAAGAAATGGTTGAAGCCCACCTCGTAGAGGCTCGCGCTCGAGGCGTAGGTCGCGATGTGACCGCCGACATTGAACTCGGGGCGGTTGGCGCGGCTCACCATGATGGCCGCGTTCCACCGGATATAGGCCCGGATGCGGCGTTCGATGTGCTCGTCGCCGGGGAACCAGGGCTCCTGCTCCGGGCTGATGGTGTTGATGTAGTCGGTGCTGG
>NZ_CDWRCL010000323.1:0-3250 GCF_977927575.1 Frankia sp. CcCS3 | reverse complement strand
GCGCCCGGCGGCACGCAGCTGCCGGCGGGATCCCGGCAGCTGCTGACGGAGCTCGGGCCGGCGGGCTGGGCGGCGTGGCTGCGCGCCCAGGGGGCGCTGGCCGTCACCGACACCACCTTGCGTGACGCCCACCAGTCGCTGCTGGCCACGAGGCTGCGCAGCTTCGACATCCTGGCGGCCGCCCCGTCGTACGCCGCGCTGACGCCGAACCTGCTGAGCCTGGAGGCCTGGGGCGGGGCGACCTACGACGTCGCGCTGCGCTTTCTCGCGGAGGATCCGTGGGAGCGGCTCGCTGCGCTGCGCCAGGCCGCACCGAACATCTGCCTGCAGATGCTGCTGCGGGGGCGCAACGCGGTCGGGTACACCCCCTACCCGGACGACGTCGTCCGGGCGTTCGTCGCCGAGGCCGCGGCGACCGGCGTCGACATCTTCCGGATCTTCGACGCGCTGAACGACATCGAGCAGATGCGCCCGGCGATCGAGGCGGTGCTCGGTACCGGGGCGATCGCCGAAGGGACGCTCTGCTACACCGGTGACCTCTCCGATCCGGCGGAGCGGATCTACACCCTCGACTACTACCTGCGCCTCGCCGAACAGCTCGTCGAGGCGGGTGTGCATGTGCTCGCCGTGAAGGACATGGCGGGACTGCTGCGCCCGGCGGCGGCGGCCACGCTGGTGACGGCCCTGCGGGAGCGTTTCGACCGGCCCGTCCACCTGCACACCCACGACACCGCGGGCGGCCAGCTCGCCACCCTGCTCGCGGCGTCCGCGGCCGGGGTGGACGCGGTGGACGCCGCCGCCGCGCCGATGTCCGGCGGCACCAGCCAGGTCAACATGTCCGCGTTGGTGGCGGCGACCGACCACACTCCCCGGGCGACCGGCATCGCGCTGCCCGCGCTGTCCGCGATGGAGCCGTACTGGGAGGCCGTGCGCGACCTCTACGCCCCGTTCGAGGCGGGGCTGCGGGCCCCGACCGGGGCCGTGTACCGGCACGAGATTCCCGGCGGCCAGCTGACGAACCTGCGTCAGCAGGCGATCGCGCTGGGGCTGGGGGACCGGTGGGCCGAGGTCACCGAGTGCTACGCGATCGCCAACGAGCTGCTCGGCAAGCCGATCAAGGTGACGCCGACCAGCAAGGTCGTCGGTGACCTGGCGCTGTTCATCGCCGGCGGATCCGTCGACGTGGACCGGTTGCGTGCGCATCCCGAGGAGTTCGACCTGCCGGCCAGCGTGCTCGGCTACCTCGCAGGTGAACTCGGCACGCCGCCGGCCGGCTTCGCCGAACCGTTCCGGGAACGGGCGCTGGCCGGGCGCCGCCCGGCGCCGCCGTCCGTCGACCTCGACGCGGCGGACGCCGCCGAGCTCTCTTTCCCGGGGACCCGGCGGCGGGCGGCCCTGTCCAGGCTGCTCTTCCCCGGCCCGTGGAAGGACTACCTGCGGGCGGTGGACGCCTACGGGGACTCCTCCGTGGTCCCGACCGACGGCTTTTTGTACGGGCTGCGGCCCGGCGTTCCGCTCACCGTCACCTTGGAGCCCGGGGTGGAGATCATCGTGGAGCTGGAGACGCTCTCCAAACCGGACGACTCCGCGATGCGCACCCTGTACCTGCGGGTCAACGGCCAGCCCCGGCCGGTGCGGGTCCGGGACGCGTCCATCACGGCCACCACCACGGTGGCCCGTCGGGCGGACCCCGCCGATCCGAACCAGGTGGGCGCCGGGCTGCCCGGCATCGTCACGTTCAGCGTCGCGGTGGGCGACACGGTGACGAAGGGCCAGCGGCTGGCGGTGGTGGAGGCGATGAAGATGGAGGCCGCGGTGACCAGCCCGGTGGGCGGGACCGTCGTGGAGCTCGTCCGCTCCAGCGGCGACTCCGTCGAGGTCGGTGACCTGCTGCTTATTCTGCGTTCCTGATTACGCTGCGTTCCTGATTACGCCGGTCGGGTTCTGCCTCCGCGGGGGTGTCGTGGCCGGGAGCGTCCCGGCCACGTCCCCCGCCTCCCGGCCCGGGCGGAAGACCCAGGCGCGCAGTAGAAGGAACCGGATGACCGTGGAGGCCAGGTGCGCCAGCACCAGCACGGAGAGTTCAATGCCGCGGCCGGGGTTCGTGCTCGCCGCGTGCAGGAGCGCGAGCGAACCGCTGGTCAGGCCGAGGCCGACGGCGAACACCACCAGGCCCTGCAGATGGTGGCGACCGGCGCGCTCCGGACCGGTGAGACCGAAGGTCAGCCGCCGGTTCGCCGGGGTGTTCGCAACCGCCGTGAGAAGCAGCGACAGCAGGTTCGCGACCTGCGCCCCGGTGACTGTCCGCAGCAGGACGAAGAGCACCAGATAGGACAGCGTGCTGGCGATCCCGATCGCGGCGAATCGCAGGAGCTGACCGGTGAGTCCCTTCGGTACCCCCGGGACCTCGACGGCCTTGCCCTCCTCGGCGTGGCCGGCGGTGAGCGGGCCTCGGCCGAACTCCTGGTGCAGCCTGGCGAGCGGTAGCTTTCCGCTGCCGAACGCCCGCAAGAGGCGGACCACACCCTTCAGGTCAGCGATGGCCGTGGCGAGCACGTCGACGCGGCTGTCCGGATCATCGATCCAGTCGACCGGGATCTCGTGGATGCGCATTCCGGCCCGTTCGGCCAGGACGAGCAGCTCGGTGTCGAAGAACCAGCCGCTGTCTTCCACCAAGGGCAGCAGGCCTGCCGCGGCGTCGGCGCGGATCGCCTTGAAGCCGCACTGCGCGTCGGAGAACCGGGCCGCCAGTGTCCTGCGGAGGATCAGGTTGTAGCAGCGGGAGATCACCTCCCGGCGCGGTCCCCGCACGACCCGGGAGGCGGGGGAGAGCCGGGTGCCGATCGCGAGATCCGAGTGGCCGCTGATGAGCGGGGCCACCAGGGGCAGCAGCGCGGCGAGGCCGGTCGACAGGTCGACGTCCATGTAGGCGAGCACCGGTGCGGGCGAGATGCCCCAAGCCGCCCGCAGTGCCCGGCCGCGGCCCTTGGCTTCGAGGTGGATCGCGGCGACCTCGGGGAGCTCCTTCTCCAACGCCTGGGCGATGACCAAGGTGCCGTCGGTGCTGGCGTTGTCGGCGATCGTGATCTGAAAGGGGTACGGGAACGTCCCGGTCAGGTGGGCGTACAGCCGTCGGACGCAGGGAGCGAGGTCGTTCTCCTCGTTGTATACGGGCTCTTCGAAGTTAAGCGGGTTTGAGGCATCTGCGGGCTCGGCGGCTTCGGAGACGAGATACCGGATGGAGGTGGAC
>NZ_CDWRCL010000322.1:0-3288 GCF_977927575.1 Frankia sp. CcCS3 | reverse complement strand
GGTCGTGACCGCCCCACCAGTCATCATGATCGACGATTCGGGTGATCCCCGGGTCGACGACTACATCTCGTTGACCGACGTCGCGCTGCGCCGTCGGCGGGAGCCGGCCGACGGACTGTTCATCGCCGAGGGCGAACGGGTGATCATCCGGGCGCTGCGGGCCGGCTACCGGCCGCGTTCGGTCCTGGTCTCGCCCGCGCGCCTGACGGCTGTGCCCGCGGACCTCGGCGCCGACGTTCCGGTGTACGTCGCGGGACCCGACGTGCTCGCGGCGATCACCGGCTTCGAGGTGCATCGGGGGGCGCTTGCGGCGATGGGCCGCCGGCCGCCCCGCGCCGCGGCCGACCTCCTGGTCGACGCCCGGCGGGTACTGGTGTGTGAGGACATCGTGAGCCACACCAACCTGGGGGCGATCTTCCGTTCGGCCGCGGGACTCGGGATGGACACGGTGCTCTTGAGCCCGCGCTGCGCCGATCCGCTCTACCGGCGTTCTGTGCGGGTTTCGATGGGGGAGGTGTTCGCCGTCCCCTATGCCCGGCTCGAACCCTGGCCGGAGGCCCTCGGTCTGCTGCAGGATGCCGGGTTCACGCTGCTGGCGCTGACTCCGGCGGCGGACGCCGAGGATCTTGACTCCTTCGCGGCCGGACTCACCGCCTGCGCCGCGCCCGCACCTGCACCTGCACCTGCACCGGTGACAGAGGCGGCCCGGGCCGCGTTGCTGCTGGGCACGGAGGGCGCCGGGCTGTCGGCGGCGGCGCAGTCGGCGGCGACAGCCCGGGTCCGGATTCCGATGGCGCACGGGGTCGACTCGCTGAACGTCGCGGCGACCGCCGCCATCGCCTGCTACCTGCTGGGCCGCCGTTGAGCCGCCGGGTTCAAGAGGCGAGCCAGCGGCAGCCGGGCAACGGCAGGTTCCGCAGCACCCAGAAGGCGATGATCAGTATCGGAACGGCGGGAAGCAGGCGGGCCGGTACTCGGGGCAACGGGCGGCGCCAGCCGGCCGCCCGCGCCACCGCCACGATCCAGCCGAGCACCAGCATCGGGGCGGCGATGACGAAGTAGACATTGTAGTCGGCCGCGGCCGCGAGGTGTCCGTGCAGGAGCTGGTGCAGGCCGCGGAGGGCGCCGCAACCCGGGCAGTCCAGGGACGTGGCCCACCGGAACGGGCACGTGGGGTAGTGGCCCGGCTGGGCGGGGTCGACGAGGTACACCCGGCCGCAGACGCCGACGGCGGCTACACCGAGCACGGCAAAACCCGCCAACCGGGCCTGCGGTGACCAGACCCGGCCCGGGCCGGTCGGTTCCGACGCCGTGTGTGCCGGGTGGTCTGGGTGCGGTGCCGCGACCTCCACCGGAGAAGCGTAACCGGGGCGCGGACGGCGGACCGTGGGACAGCGGACCGGGGGTGGCAGACCGTGGGACAGTGGATAGGGCCCGATCGGAGGGACAGATGACGGCACGAAACGGCGATCGTGAGCCGGGCCCGGACGCCCCCGGCTACGCGGGGCTCGCGACCTTCTGCGGACTGCCCTGGCTGCCCGGGACGGAGGCGCTGGCAGCCCGCCGGCCCGACGTCGCCGTCGTCGGTGCTCCGTTCGACATCTCGACGACCCACCGTCCCGGCGCCCGGTTCGGCCCCCGGGCGATGCGGGCCAATGCCTACAACCCCGGCACCTACCATCTCGACCTCGGTATCGAGATCTTCGACTGGCTCGACGCCGTCGACGCCGGCGACGCGCACTGTCCGCACGGGCTCACCGAGGCGTCCCATCGCAACATCCGGGCCAAGGTCGCGCAGATCGCCGGGCTCGGCACGATCCCGCTCGTCATCGGTGGTGACCACTCGATCACCTGGCCGGCCGCAACCGGCGTGGCCGACGCCGTGGGCTGGGGTGAACTCGGTCTGCTGCACTTCGACGCGCATGCCGACACCGCGGACGTCATCGACGGCAACCTCGCCTCGCACGGCGCTCCGATGCGACGGCTCATCGAGTCCGGTGCCGTGCGTGGACGCAACTTCGTCCAGGTGGGGCTACGCGGCTACTGGCCGCCGCCGGACGTGTTCGCCTGGATGCGCGAGCAGGAGATGACCTGGCATCTCATGCACGAGATCTGGCAGCGGGGCAGCCGTGACGTCATCGTGGACGCGATCGCGCAGGCCACGGACGGGTGCCGGGCACTGTACCTGTCGGTCGACATCGACGTCCTGGACCCGGGGTTCGCGCCGGGCACCGGCACCCCGGAACCCGGGGGGATGACCCCGGCCGACCTGCTGCGGGCGGTCCGTCAGATCGCGCTCGACACGCCGCTCGTGGCTGCCGACATCGTCGAAGTCTCCCCGCCGTACGACCACGCGGAAACGACGGTCAACAGCGCCCATCGCGTCGCCATGGAGGTCTTCGCGGGCCTTGCCTACCGCAGGCGGGAAGCCGCCGGTGGCGTTCCGGACCTGCCCGGGTCGGCCCCGGCCTGAGCCGGCCCTCCGTGGCAACCGTCTGTCGCAACCGACGGTCCAACCGGGAGCCGGTTGGACCGTCGACCGAACCATCGGCGTTTCGTATTCTCACGAGTACTTCGTATTCTCGCGAGCACGCAGAGCGCCCTCATTCCAGGTGCAGGGCGCCCTCCTCCGCCGTGCGCGCACCCACGTCCGGCGTGACGATGCTGGGAACGGCGAAGTTCGCGTCGTAATCCTCCGCGAGGGTCGTCGTCCCCTCGCCGTATGCGTCGGCGTCGAGAACAGCCCCGGACTCCCGCCGCTCGGCTTCCAGGTAGGGGTCGGCGTCCGGCGTTTCCGCGGCGAGTTGCCGATCGAAGGACGACCCCGCACGCTCCTCACGTGGTGTGCTCGGATAGCGGACGCCGGCACTCGGTCTGTCGGGTGCATCCCAACTGTCGTCCAATGGATCTCGGCCGGCATCCGTCGAGCCGAGATCGTCGCTGTCAAGCATCTCCGCGGGTTCCAGGGGAGCATCCTCGCGGTACCACGACCGTTCGGAGTCGGCTGCGATGGAACCCGGGTCGAACTGCTCGGGACCCGAGGCTGACTGCGTCATGGCTGCCTCCCCGACCGGCCCACGGGCGCGGCGCGGCCTGCTTGGGACATCCCGCAACATTCCGCCCGGCAAAGCGAGTCCGGCCACTGTTGATATCGGTGCGTCCCAGGCCGCTCCCGGCACGCCTCGCCGCATGACCTTCCCGGCGACGGCCGGGCTAAGCCCGCCGCGTGGATCTGTCGCTGATCTTGTGATTCTTTTGGCCGCCGGTGATCATCGGGCGAGGAGGACC
>NZ_CDWRCL010000321.1:0-3311 GCF_977927575.1 Frankia sp. CcCS3 | reverse complement strand
ACGCGGGCCGGCAGGTCGGCCATCACGCCCCGGCCGAGCTGGCCGGCCAGGTGCGGGCGTTCGCCGCCCGGCACGGCGTGACGCCGTTCGTGGTGCTGCTCGCCGCCTACGCGGCCCTGATCCACCGGGCCACCGGCGCCACCGACATCACCGTCGGCTCGCCCGTCGTCAACCGGGACGGCGCCGGGACCGACGGCGTCATCGGCTACTTCGGCAACACCATCTGCCTCCGGCTCACCGTCGGCCCGGCCGACACGTTCACCGAGCTGGTCGCCCGGACCCGCGAGGTGTGCCGGGGCGCCCTCGCGCACGCCGACGTCGACCTGGCCGACGTCGCGCGCGAACTCAACCCGGACCGCTCCGACGGCGTGTCCAGCCTGTTCAGCACGATGTTCGCCGTCCGCTCGCCGGCCGCTGCCGCCCTCCACCGCACTGACCAGGACGGCCGGGACCTGCGCGGCGAGCGCCGCCCGCTGCCCAACGGCACCGCCCAGTTCCCGCTGATGGTGGTGGCCGAGTTCGGCGGGGACGGCGGCTTTGGCCCGCTCGAGTTGGAGACGACCTACCAGCCGGGCTCGGTGTCGGCGGCGTTCGCCGGCTCGGTGGGCCCGCGGCTGGAGCGGCTGCTGGCCCGGGCGCTGGCCGAGCCCGGCACGGCGATCGGCCCGATCGACCTGCTCGGCTCGGCCGAGCGTGACCGGGTGCTGGTCGACTGGAACGACACCGCTGGGCCCAGCCCGACCGAGCCGTGGGTGGCGCTGTTCGCCGCTCGGGCCGCGGCCAGCCCCGACCGGACGGCGCTGGTCACCGCCGAGCGGACCCTGACCTACGGTGAGCTCGCGGCGGCGGCCGACGCCTTCGGGCGCCGGCTGGCCAGGCGCGGCGCCCGGCCCGGTTCCATTGTCGGGATCGCGCTGCCCCGCTCGGTCGACCTGGTCGTCGCGCTCGCCGGCGCCGCCCGGGCCGGCGCCGCCTACCTCCCGATCGACCCCGACTACCCGGCGGACCGGATCGCGTTCATGATCGAGGACGCGGCCCCGTCGGTGCTGGTCACCACGGGATCGCTCGCCGCGCGGCTGCGGGTCGCGCCCGGGACGCGGCTCGTCCTGATCGACGAGGCCGAGCCCGAGCCCGAGGCCGGCGCCGCGGCGGTGCCGGCCGCTGGATCGTGGCCGCCCGCCGTCGACGCGGACAGCCCGGTCTACGTGATCTACACGTCGGGTTCGACCGGCCGGCCGAAGGGCGTCCTGGTCGGCCACCGGTCCCTGGCGAACTTCCTGTCGTCGTTCGCCGAGACCGTGGGTATCGGGCCAGCCGACCGGGTCCTGGCCGCGACCACGCTGGGCTTCGACCCGAGCACGGTCGAACTGCTCGCCCCGCTGACCGTCGGCGCCTCGATCCATCTCGTCGAGGGCGGGGCGGCCCGCGACCCCTCGGAGCTGGCCCGGCTGCTGACCGCGGGCGCGGTGACGCTGGCCCAGGCGACCCCATCGCGCTGGCGATCCATCCTTGACGCGGCTGCTGGGCCCTACCCGCGGGTGCGGGTCCTGTGCGGCGGCGAACCGCTGCCGGCCGACCTCGCCCGCGAGCTCACCGCCCGCGCGGAGAGCCTGACCAATCTGTACGGGCCGACCGAGACGACGGTCTGGGCGACGACCGGCCCGGTGCGAAGCGCCGACCGTGGGCGGCCGACGGTCGGCCGCCCACTGCGCAACACCCGGGCCTACGTGCTGGACGGCGCTCTCATGCCGGTACCGCCGGGCGTCGTCGGCGAGCTGTACCTTGCCGGCGCGGGCGTCGCCCACGGCTACCTGGCTCGGCCGGCGCTGGGTGCGTCCCGTTACGTCGCCAGCCCGTTCGGGACCGGCGAGCGGATGTACCGGACCGGCGACCTCGCCCGGTGGACGGCTAGCGGCGAGCTGGTCCTGGCCGGCCGCTCGGACGATCAGGTCAAGGTCCGCGGCTTCCGGGTCGAGCCGGGTGAGATCGAGGCGGTGCTCGACCGCCACCCGGCGGTCGCCCGCTGCGCCGTGGTCGTCCGCGAGGACGGGCCGGCCGGCCGGGCGCTGGTCGCCTACGTCATCCCAGCCGGGGCGGCAGCGGACGAAGCCGGCAGCGGGGCGCTCGCGGCGGCGCTGCGCGCCCACGTGGCGGCGGCGCTGCCCGACTACATGGTGCCGGCGGCCTTCGTAGCGATGCCCGCGCTGCCCACCACCCCCGGCGGGAAGCTGGATCGCCGCGCGCTGCCCGCGCCCGATTTCCGGGCGGCGGCCCGGTCCGGCCGGGCTCTGCCTGCTCGGGCTCCGGCCACCCGGACCGAGGCGGTCCTGCGGGACGTCTTCGCGGCCGTGCTCGGCCAGCCCGACGTCGGCGTCGACGACTCGTTCTTCCAGCGGGGCGGCGACAGCATCCTGGCTTTCGCCGTGGTCACCCGGGCGGCTGCCGCCGGCGTGACGGTCGAGCTGGCCGACGTGTTCGCCGCGCCGACCGTCGCCGGCCTGGCCGCAGCGGCGGACGCCTCGGCCCCCGCGAACCAGGCGCTTTCAGAGCAGGCGCCTTCAGACCAGACGCCTTCAGAGCAGGCGCCCGTGGGCTTGGCCCCGGTCGACCCGGCGGACCTGGCCCGCTGGCGGGAGCGGCTGCCCGGCCTGACCGAGGTCTGGCCGCTGTCGCCGTCGCAGGCGGGGATGCTGTTCCACCGCCTCGTCGACGGGGACGACACGCCGGACGTCTACGTCATCCAGTTCGTCCTCGACCTGCGCGGCGACGCCGACGACCTCGACCCTGAACGCCTGCGCGCGGCGTCGCGGGAGCTCGTCGCCCGGCACGACCTCCTGCGCGCCGCCGTCCTGGCCGACGGCGCCGCCCCGGCCCAGGCCATCCTGGACCGGGCCGAACCGGAGTGGACGATCGTCGACCTCTCCAGCTGGCCGGCCGCCGAGCGGTTGGCCGAGGCCGAGCGGCTGGTCGTGGCCGACCGGGCGGCGCGCTTCGATCTGACCACGCCGCCGCTCATCCGGTTCCTGTGGGTCCGCACCGGAGCGGACAGCGCCCGGCTGGCGGTCTGCGCCCACCACGTCATCCTGGACGGCTGGTCGCTGTCGCTGGTGCTGCGGGAACTGTTCACGCTGGCCGCCGATGCCGATGCCGATGCCGATGCCGCCCCGCCGCCCCGGCCGCCCGCCGTCCGCTCGTACTCGGACTACCTGCGCTGGCTGCGGGCCCAGGATCGGGACGCCGCCCGCGCGGCCTGGCGGACCGAGCTGGCCGGCCTCGAGGGGCCGACCCTACTGGCCGCCGGCGGCGGCCAC
>NZ_CDWRCL010000320.1:0-3336 GCF_977927575.1 Frankia sp. CcCS3 | reverse complement strand
TGCGGGTGCGGCTACGCGGACGCCCGCTAGGAGAAGCCGCGAGGAGAACCCATGAGGAGTGCACACCGGCGGCAGTCGGGAACGACCGGTATTCCCTACCCGGACGATAGCGCCCCGTACGTGGATGGTGCACGGGTGCGGACCTCATCGGATGCCACCCAGGCTCTCCGGACCGCGCCGGCCCCGCCGGCCGCCGGGAGCACGACCGGGGACCGCGAATCGACCGGGGAACTGGTGTCCGACGTCGTCTCGGATATCTCCACGCTGTTCCGCCAGGAGGTCGCCCTCGCCAAGGCCGAGATGCGCGAGGAGGTGAAGAAGGCCGGCAAGGGCGCCCGCATGTTCGCCGCAGCGGGCGGCGCCGGTTACTTCGTCCTGCTCTTCGCCCTGTTGGCCGTCATGTTCGGCCTGGGTGAGGTGATGGCGCTGGGCTGGGCCGCCCTCATCATCACCGTCGTCCTCGGTGCCGTCGCGGCCGTGCTGGCCCTGAGGGGTCGTTCCACCGTGCGCGCGGTCCACCCCACTCCGGCGCAGACCGTGGAGACGCTGCGCGAGGACGTCCAGTGGGCGCAGGGCCGCCGCGGGTAGTCCCTCCCCCACCACCGCGGGTTCGTTCACCCGCCCACTACCCCGTGTCGCCACTCCCCGTGCCGCCCACCGCCCCGTGTTTCCGCGGAACCACCGGCAGAAGCATCAGAAAGGTCAGGTTCGCAGTGACAAGCACGAGTCCGGATGAGATCCGGTCCGACATCGAGGCGACCCGGGCGCGGCTCGGCAGCGACCTCGACCAGCTCTCCGACCGGGTCAGCCCGCAGAAGGTCGCCGGTCGCACCGCACAGGACATCAAACGCCGGGTGACCACGGCGACCGAGGCGGTCCGCCCGAAGGTCGCGGCGACGACGGAGATCGCGGCCGAAAAGGCCCGGGACACGGCGGATCAGGCGAAGGCCACCGTACGCCGGCAGTTCGACGCCCACCCGCAGCTCGCCGTGACCGCGCAGAAGGCCCGCGCGACGGCCGGCAGCGCCGCGGGTACGGCCACGCAGACTGTGCACAAGCAGATCGAGGCGCACCCGCAGGTGGCGGCGAAGGCCGGCCAGGTGCGCGACACCGCGGGCAGCGCCCTCACGGCTGGCCGGCAGAAGGCCGCCGACAACCCGCGGGCAGCGGGGTCCGCCGCCGGGCTGGCGGTTCTGCTCGTGATTCTGCTGCTCATCCTCCGGCTCCGGCGGCATTGCGAGATCGACCCGGATTGACATCCTCTCCGCCTTGAAGGGCGGAGGTTCCCGCCTGCTACGCCGCTGTGGGCGTGGGCTTCGGGTGGGTTCCCGCTTCGCCGCGCGGTGCCGGCACGGAGGCCGGTCTTACCCGCGCTCCACGGGCGTTTACGGTCTCCGCCTGCCCGGCGGCGACCCTGCGCCCTTCGGCCCTGATGTTCCGTGCCGCGTTCACGTCCCGGTCGTGGACGACCTCGCAGGCCGGGCACGCCCACGACCGGACCGCCAGTGGTTTCGGCCCGTCCTTCACCCCACACGCCGAACAGACCTGCGACGACGGGAAGAACCGGTCGACCTTCGCGAATACCCGGCCCTGCAGCGCGGCCTTGCTACTCCAGCATCGCGATGAACTGGGACCAGCCGGCGTCGTACACCGACCGGGCCAGCCGGGTCCGGCCAAGACCGGCCACGCACAGGTCCTCGACGTACACCGCTTGATTCTCGCGGATGATCGTCGTGGAGAGCTTGTGCTGCCAGTCCCGTCGGGCGTCGGCAACGTGGGCGTGCACCCGTGCCACCTTGACGACAGCCTTCTTCCGCCTGGTGCAGCACCACCGCCGACACGTCGGCGAGCCACGCCCGTCGCGGGGTCTTCTTCGCCTCGGTGATGACTCGCTTCGACAGTTCCCCATCCGACACGTACGGCAACCCGGCGGTGTGTGCTTCCTGCCGCAGCCGCAGCCCGTCGTTGAACACGACCCGGGCGCAGCCGAATGTCCGGGACAGCGCCGCCCTCTGACCCGGCGACGGGTCGAGACGGAAGTTGTACCGAAGCTGCGCAGATCGAGCCTACCATTGGCCTATGGGCAGCGATCTCGACATCCGTACTGGCAGGCACTGCGTTTTCGCGCTGCACGCCCACTTGGTTTTCGTGACCAAATACCGGCACCGCGTCTTCGAGGACGGGCACCTGACCCGACTGGAAGAGATCATGCGGGCGGTGTGCGCCGACTTCGAAACGGACCTTGCCGAGTTCAACGGCGAAGGCGAACACGTCCACCTGCTCGTCAACTACCCGCCGAAGGTCGCACTATCCCGGCTGGTCAACAGCCTCAAGGGAGTGTCGTCCCGGCGGATGCGCCAGGAGTTCCCTGAACTGGCCCGCCACTACTGGCGCGCGAACCGGCTGTGGTCCGGCTCCTACTTCGCCGGATCGGTCGGCGGGGCGCCACTGACCGCCGTCCGCCAGTACATCGAGCAGCAGACCCGTCCCGTCTAGGACACGCCCGGGCCTGGCGGCCCTCCCGCGCAGGCCTTCACCCCCAGCCTGAAGGCCGGAGCACCGGCCCGCGTCAGGGTAGCGGTCCCCGACGCTCTCGGCGGCGCTCGCCACGCTCGGCCCGGTGGCGCGCGATCTGGCCGATCTGGTGGGCGTCCACCTGCCCGCCGACTGTAACTCTAAGTAATCAACTGCGCCGCTCGGCGCCCATCAAGACGGGAAGCGCGACGGGCGAGGGCGACGGGCGCCGGGCCAGATGAGACGGTCAGGGGGACGCGAGCCTGGCGGCCCGCCCATCGCTCCACGGGTTCTCTCCCGGATGGGCACGGCGACCGGGAGGAACGCGGGCTTCGGCCGAGAGCCGGCCGGAGCGAGGAAGGAGGACCTGGTGGGACAGATCGAGGTCGTCGTCAGGCGGGCCGTGCCGGGCACCCCCGAGCAGGTTGTCGCGAAGCTCGCGGACTACCAGGGCGCCCGCGCCCGAGCCTGGCCGGAGAACGTCTCCGAGTACCGGGTGTTGGCGGGAGGCCACGGTGCCGGGACCCGCATCGCCTATCGGCTCCAGGCAACCCGCAAGCGGGTGCGTCAGATCGACGCGACCGTCTCCGCCCCCGATGCGAGCACTCTCGTCGAGGCGGACCAGAACTCCTCGCTGCGCACCCGCTGGCACGTCGTCCCCGGCGCCGGCCCGGACCAGAGCCTGGTCACGGCGACGACGACCTGGGACGGCGCGGGCGGTGTCGGTGGTTTCTTCGAGCGCACGTTCGCCCCCATCGGCGTCCGCAAGCTGCACACCGCGGTCCTGGACAAGGTCGCCGGACATTCCGGGGGCTAAAATTC
>NZ_CDWRCL010000319.1:0-3348 GCF_977927575.1 Frankia sp. CcCS3 | reverse complement strand
CTTCATTACGTCCCCTTATCCTGCGCGGTGAGTTCCCGCAGCACCGGACTGAGGCCCGGGCCGCTGACGTGCTCCTGCTGTTGCCCAGACACGCCACCCAGCACGCCTGCACTCGCCGTGGAGACGGCGAATGCTGTGGCCAGCAGAAGCCCCGCGTTGCGCCTCAGTCTTTTCATGACGACCCTCCCTTCCGCTGTCATGTGCGGGAAGCTAATATCGCTTCTTCTTTCTTTTCGTGAGGGCAGCATAGATCGGGTACACCGGTGTGTGACCCTGCCAGATGACAGGGTCACACCAGAACCAGAATCTGAAACTTGATGCCGTCAGACGGCACGGCGGGCTGCCCTGCACCTCTGGTGATCCATGGTGATCCAGGTGGTGGGCAAACACCTTCGGCGGGCATCCCGCATGGTGAGCGCCCGCCTGCTCCGTGCCAGGTTCACGCCGGGCCCTCCCCCACCCCACCAAAAACGCCGATAATGAGCATTATGTCAAGTAGAGCCGGTCGCAGGGTCTCCCCTCCTCGGCCCCGTGCCGCTCAGCCGCAGTTGATCGACCGGCCCGGATGAACGTGACACATCTCGACCGGCGGTGTCCCCAACCAGCGATGTCCCCCATCCGGATGCCGCCGGTCGAACCACACACGTCGAACCTCGCCACCGGCAATGATCAACTGGGTTTGGCCCCCACTCCCCTGGTGCTATTTGGGGTTTTTGTTTTTGATCATAGGATGTGAAGTGTCGTCAACACCGTTGATTATCTTGAAACGAGACGGTAGACGATTGTGCGAGCGATGGCTGGACTCCGTCGGCCAGCCGTCAGCCGACGAATTTGGGGGACCTAGGCACGGTCTGCGGTCCCCAAACCGTGACTGGCTCCCCATAATTCGGCCACCGTCCGGATACCCTCCCCACCCGATGCGCCTACCCAGAGGCTCCGGGTGACCGGGCGGGCAGGTTGTGCAGACCGGCCTGGGCGGCGGCCGCCGTGCAGTATCCGGTGGACGGCGGCCAGATCCCAGCTGGCGCCGATCCGGATACCGGCGGCGAGCGGCACGCGCGCCGCGGACCGCGCCGACCACCAGACCCAGCGGGGTGCCAGCAACGCCTCGATCTCGGCGAGCACCCGCGCGATCTGGCCGGCCCCGGCCAGCGGATCCCGGCGGCCCGCAGCCGGGCGAGCCGGCCCGACTCCGGGTAGGACGGGGATGCCGACGTCACTGGTCGATTCTCACCGGCGGGTCCGACAGTTCACGCCCCTCCGGACCGCTTCTCACGGTCGCCGCACCGGTGCTCACGGTAGCAGCACCAGGGTCCGCGGCGCCTCCGGCGGCCGGTGGCAGCCCGGTGACGCGACGCGCCCGAAGAGCTACAAAGCCGAAATGCCCACGTTGGAAACGTTGAGCGGCAAGAATCCGACGACGGGAGATCGGAACCTTCGCGGGAAGAGGCGGTTTCATGGCAGGGCGGGACAACGAGTACGAACGCCCCATCCTGCTCAGCTGCGGCGGCTGCGACGTGCGCTGGACGGCGCTGACCGCGGCGCACTGCCCGTCCTGCCACGAGACCTTCGCCGGCACCACCACCGGCTTCGACGCGCATCGGGTGAAGGGGACCTGCCTTTCCCCGGAACGGGCCGGGTTGCGCCGCGATCGCGGATACTGGCTCAGCGGAGACGAACAGCCGCCCGGCCGCATCCTGCGGGTCTCCGACCGGCGGGGCGGTTCGGCCGGCCCCGCCGGCGGCGGCGGCGGAGGAGGCGGCGCGGTACGGATGGCCGGCTGACCGAGCCCTCCCCTCACCGGACGGTAGGCGGATCCCACCTGCCGCCTGCGGCCGGGACTGGATGGCCGAGCCGGTCGCAGCAGGCACGACGCCAGGCATGGTGGTAGGGACGTGCCACCGTCACGGTGTAGTGGACGGACGGGGTAAAGGGTGCCCGTCAGTGAAGATTCGACCGAGGTGGCACGCTCAGGAGTCGAAATGAAATAACTTGCGCGTTTCGAACCCTCCACAGGCCTGTGACCTGCGATGATGCTCTCGATCACGTATTTGTTACTTCATTACGTCCCCTCAAAGCCCGTGCCGGTTTTTCTCCGATCAAGCTACGACGTTCGGCGTCGTTTCTCAAAGGACCGCGCCCGCGTCCACGCGGCGGGCGGCGATCCGTTTGGCGGTGGGCCACCGCACGTCGTGCACCCAGCCGAGCTTCTCGAACAGGCGGATGAGTGCGGCGCTGGGATCGATCTGGCCGGGCAGGACGCCGTGGCGGGCGCTGGTGGGGTCGGCATGGTGCAGGTTGTGCCACGACTCCCCCAGCGAGGGTATGGCCAGCCACCACACGTTGCTGGAGCGGTCCCGGGCCGCGAACGGTCGGGTGCCGATCGTGTGGCAGATTGAGTTGATGGAGAAGGTGACGTGGTGCAGCAGCGCGATACGGACCAGCGCCCCCCAGAACAGCGCGGTCGCCGCCCCGGTCCAGGACATGCTCCACAGGCCACCGACCAGCGGCGGCAGCAGCACCGAGGCGGCGACGAGCCAGGGGAACCGGGCCGAGATCGCCGCGATGTCCCGATCGGCGAGCAGATCCGGGCAGAACTTCTCCGGCGCGGTCCGTTCCGGGTGGAAAAGCCATCCGACATGGGCGTGTAGGAACCCTTTCGCCAGGCCCCTGCCGTGATGACCGAAACGCCACGGTGAATGCGGATCGGCCGCCTGGTCGGAGTATTTGTGATGCCGCCGGTGAGCCGCGACCCAGTCGGTCACCCCCATTTCGATGGCGAGGCTCCCGGCGACGGCGAGGATTATCCGCAGCGGCCGGCCGGTCCGGAAGGAACCATGCGTGAACAGCCGGTGGTAGCCTACGGTGACACCGAATCCGGTGATCAGGTACATGACGGCGCCGATGACCAGGTCGTGCCAGCCCAGCCCCCATCCCCAGGCCAGCGGGACCGCGGCGAGCAGGGCAAGCAGGGGCACGACGATGAAGAACGCGAGCAGGACCTGCTCACCGAGGGTCTTCGGCTGGTCCGCCAGGTCGGGGCGGGTCGATCGCCTCGGCCTGGCGGCCCTGGCCGGGAGCGGCGGCCCCGACGGCAGGGTCGGGGCGGGGCCGGGCCGGCCCGGCGGACACCCGTCGTAGTCACCGGGCCGGGGTGCGGCAACGCACGCCGCAGCGGAACCGAGGGTGCCCGAACCGAGGGCGGCGGAACCGAGGGCGGTCGTCGTGGGGATGGATTTGGCCGTACCGGACGCGGTAGCCATACCGGCAACCGTACCGGACGCGGTGGCGGTAGATTTTATGATAATGGCCTCGGTGCTGCCAGATGCAGCGGCAGAGGCGACGATG
>NZ_CDWRCL010000318.1:3071-3689 GCF_977927575.1 Frankia sp. CcCS3 | reverse complement strand
GCGGCGAAACACCATGAACGTGTCGCCGCGGCCATGAGCGCGAGTGCTGTCCACCCGTGAACCCCGCCCAGCCCAGTAGCTGAGGCGGGGATTCCCGGCCCGGGACCCGTAGCACCCTCCCTTCGGAGCTGATCCGGGTTCCGGCCGGGCAACGCATCCCACGCCGTCGACGCGGATCGGTGCCCGCGAGAGCCCCGAACGGATCTGGTCATCTTCGGTGACCAGATCCGTTCGGGGTCGGGCTCCGGTCCGCCGCGGGGGAGCGGCGGGCGCGTAGCACCCGGGTGAGGACGTCCGGTCGCAGCAGTGCCGATGGCGGTTCGACCAGATTGATGATCCGCATGAACACCCGGGCCACCACCGGGTCGGTGTGCGCGGCGGCGTGCACGTGGGGCAGGTAGGCGTTGACCAGCCTGATCCGCGGGGTGCGCCGTCCCTGCACCTGTGGGTATCCTAGATCATTTCCGGTGGCCAGGGACCAGGCCAGGTCGGCGGGAACGGCCGCGGCGGTGAAGAACCGCCGGGGCAGATCGGTGCCGGCGCGGGCGGAGGCGTCGGTGCGGGCGGAGGTGCCGGTGCGGGCGGCGGGTGGGCCGAGCGCGTCCGGCGTATCCCGCA
>NZ_CDWRCL010000318.1:0-2743 GCF_977927575.1 Frankia sp. CcCS3 | reverse complement strand
GGGCGTCCCGCAGCGCCAGCGCCTGCTGGGCCGCGACCGTCATCCCTTGGGCGTACAGCGGGTTGAGGGTGCACACCGCGTCCCCGAGGGCGACGAAGCCGGCGCTGGGCTCGCGCAGGCGTGCGTACGGGCGTCGCACCGATCCGCGGAAGCGGTAGGGGGTCGGGTCCCCGAGCGGCTCGGCGTCGGCGATGAGCCGGGCGATGTCGGGAGCGGGCAGGGTCGCCGCGAAGCGGGCGAACCCGTCCGGGTCGGTGGGCGGATGCTCGCCGAGCATGCCGGCCAGGGTGACGATCCACCGATCGTCCTCCTGCGCGACGGCGCCACCGCCGCGCAGCCCGGGAATCGTCGAGATGATAACCGCGCGTTGGCCGTCGAGGTCGCTCGCGCGTCGCCGGTAGACGCGGGAGGCGTAGCCGAGGTCGACGTCGACCTGCTCCCGCACGGGCACGGGCAGCCCGTGCGCGGCGAGCCAGTCCGCTGCCCGGGAGCCGCGGCCGATCGCATCGACGACCAGATCCGCCTCGATGACCTCGCCGCCGTCGAGGTGCGCATCCGCAGGGCGTACCCCGTCAGGCCGGGTGCTGCTGTCGGGCCGGGTGCTGGAGCCGTTGACTCGGGCGTCGTCTGGCCGCGGGCCGCCATCGAGGCGTTCGACCCGGACCCCGACGATCCGGCCGGGTTCGCCCGGGCCGCCCGGGCCGGGCCGCGCCACCAGCCCAACGGCGCGCACCCGCTGCAGCAGGCGGACCTGGGAACGAGCGAGTATGGCCTCCCGCAGCACGCCCTCCAGCAGCGGCCGGCTCGCCAGCAGGGAGGTGAGCCCGGTGTCGGTGGGGTACAACCGCAGCCCGCGGACGTACCACCGGGTCTCGACGAGCATGTGGGCGCGGGGCGCACCGTGGCCGGTCACGGTGTCGGTGAACCCGGGGAACAGCTCCTCCAGGCACAACCGGCCTCGTTCGGTGAGGGCGTGCAGGTGGGATCCCTGCGCCACGCCGCGGCGAGTACCCTCGGTGGTGAGGTCATCTCGTTCGATGATCGTCACCCGGTCGAAGAACTCGGCCGTCACCCGGGCCGCGAGGAGTCCGGCCATCCCGGCGCCGAGGACGGCAGCGTGCCCGCGGCTACCGCGGGGCGACAGGGAGTCCTGCAAGGCCGCGGAAGCTGACGTCTGGCTTGCCTTGGAGGCTGTCACTGAGCGGTTCCAGGCAGCTCCAGCTTCTTGACCCGCGTCAGCAGCGTGCGCAGCAGGTGTCACATGAACTCCCTCTTACCTGGTCTCTCGCGCGGTTTTCGCGCGGTTCATGGAGCAGGTGCATGGAGCAGGTTCATGGAGCCAGAGCAGCCATGGGTATTGTCGGCCCGCCGGATCGACTCGTGGGTTAATCTTCCCGGAATCCTGGGCGAGAACATCATAAAAATCCAGGGACTTTGTCGTGGGTACGATAGCCTGTTCCCATCGATCGATGGGATGATGCAATGACCGGCCGCCGATATTGTCAAACTAATTGTGGTGAAATAGAAACGAGTCTGCACAGGTCGACGGGACCGGGCCAGGGGAGATTCCAGCATGGCGACCTCCGACACCATCGAGAACGCGCACAGCTTCGACGTATTCCAGCACTATGAGCGGCTGCAGTGGAAGCTGGTCGACCTGCCGTTGGATGAGATCCGCAGGGATCTCATCCAGCCCGAGTACATCGCGCTGGTCAAGGGCGCGGTCATGGGCGAGGCCACCTCCATCGCAGCGGTGCACGGCTTTCTCAACGAGTTCATCGACGATTACGACTGCTCTGCCTTCGTGAACATCTGGGGCTACCAGGAGCTCCAGCACCACTACGCCTTCCGGGCGTGGCTGCAGGCGGTGGACGCCCAGATCGACCAGCGCCGGATCGAGGCGTTGCGCGAGCCCTACGTACCGGGTACCACGCCCAGCGCCACTCTGATCACCACCGTCATCTCGGAGATGACGGTGAACACGGTCTACCGGACGATGTCGGAATGGGTGCGCGAGCCGGTGCTGGCGGACCTCATGCTGCGCGCCAGCCGGGACGAAGCCGGTCATGCCCGGGAGTTCATGTACTTCGCGAAGCGCCGGATGGAGCGGAATCCGCACGAGCTTGTATCCGTGTTGGAGACGTTCCACTTCTACATGTCGAACAACCGGATCAAGCATCCGGTGGGGGAATTCAAGCACCGCCTGCTCGAAGACCTTCAGGGCCACGAGACCATTGACACCGCGTTCGAGGTGTTCTTGCAGGTTTCCGATCCGGATACGCTGGAACAGCTCCAGATGAAGATCCGCAAGGCGCTCGGCAGTGTTCTCGGCCGGGAGTTCAACCGGAACTCCGACATCCGGCAGGCGCTGGTGGAGGCGATGCCCTGACCGCTTCGGCGGCCGAGTTGTGGGGACCTGAGCACGGTCCAGGGATCGCAGACCGTGCTCAGGCCCCCCACATTCACCGGCCGCCGCTTCGTAGGACGGGTCACTGCTGCCGTGGTGGTCCTGGCAGAGTCCTACGGGGTGTCCAGGGTCGTCGACCGGCAGGCGTCGACGAAGCGGACCAGTTCGTCGACCTTGTCGGTGCGGACGTCGACCGCCCGGTTGACCACCCGGATGAGGTGCGGGTAAGCGTCGGTGTGATCGTAGCGGGCAGTCTCGGCGATCCGCAGGGCCCAGCGCCAGTAACCCCGAATCGTGTCGGCTAGGGCCTGTTTGGGAAGTTTATCGGGGCAGCCA
>NZ_CDWRCL010000317.1:0-3391 GCF_977927575.1 Frankia sp. CcCS3 | reverse complement strand
ACACATCCAGTTTTTAGGAACCGACGACATGGCCGCCTCGAAACGCGGGGCGACTTACGGAGTCGAAATGAAATAACTTGCGCGTTTCGAACCCTCTACAGGCCTGTGACCTGCGATGATGCTCTCGATCACGTATTTGTTACTTCATTACGTCCCCTACGCGACCTTCATCGCGTCCTACACTCCCGGTATTCGCTGGACGTCCCGGGGGGAACACTTGAGCGACTACGACTACTTCGTTTCGCACGCACCGGAAGATCAAACCTGGGCTGAATGGATTGCTTGGGAGCTGGAGGAACATGGCCAACGGGTGCTATTGCAGGCGTGGGCGGAGATCCCCGGCGTCAACTGGACGAACCTGGTGAACGAGGGCATGCGGAACTCGGCCCGGACCGTCGCAGTCGTGTCGCCGGCCTACGTCGATTCGGACGAGCTGTCCGCGCAGTGGCAGGTGGCGTGGCGAGAAGATCCAGCGGGCAGGTCCGGGAAGCTGCTCGTCGTGAAGGTAGCGCCCTGCGATCCGGGTGGCTTCCTTGCGACCGTCAGCCCAGTGGATCTGGTCGACCTGGCGGAAGCAGAAGCCCGCCGGGCCTTGGTGACGATGGTCGAGCAGGTGGCGTCCAAGAGTTCGCGGCCGGACCGCCGTCCGGCCTACCCTCGCGCTGTGCCGGTCCGGCCGGTCTTCCCAGGGTCGGTCCGATTCCGGCGGGACGGCGCGGGTGAGGCGCCGCCGGCTTCGCTGGCCCGCCGACGGGTGTGCTTGATCGTCGCTGTCGAGGGCTGGGCGGAGTCGGCGCTGCTCGAAGGGTTCGTCGGCGACGAGCGGGTGGCTGCAGGTGCAGATCCTGACGCGGATGCGGCCGTTCGACTCGCTGTCGGCCCTCAGGTGCTGTGGCTGGCGCATCAGGTGGTACTCAGAGCAGGTGTCGAGCATGATTCGTGCGACGTAGTCGCCGCCCGGGACGGCCTGCTGCTTCTACTGCCGCCGGGGTTGGACGACGCGACGACCATCTCGTCGCTGATCGTCGGGTTCGGTGACGGGGTCCGGGCGTTGAACGGCCGCCCGGACGGGCTCCCGACGATCCAGCTGCGGGTGTCGCTGGCGGCCGGACCGGTCTACCTCGGGGCAACTGCCTTCGAGGGGGCCGGAATCGACCGGGCACGGCGTCTCGCCGCCTGCCCCGCGCTGGGCACAGCCCTGTCGGCGTCTGCGGCGTCCGAGGTGGCGGTGCTGCTGGATGCAGACCTGTATCGGGACCTCAAGGAGGCTGGTACGTCCGTCGCGTCCGCCGCGTTCTCACGGGTCCGCCTCGGCGCCGTCCCTGGTACACGTCGCGTCGAACACGCATGGCTGCTGGTCTACTCGGCGAACTCCGTCCTGGGCCGGCTCGACGACGCTCGGCTACGTCGGGCGGTGTCCGCGGCGTCGCTCGGCGGTGGGGTCCCGGGCGCGATCACAGGGCTCGCCGCAGCGGAGGCATGGCGTCATCTCGGTTCCACAGCCCAGCCGGGCGTGGATCAGGACGCCGACCCGAGCGGGGGTACGGGCGGCGCCGGACCGCTGGACACCGCCGCCACCGAGGAACATCCGACCGTCGAGCAGCCTCTCGCGCCGCCCGGAGACGACTGGGCTACCGGCGGCCACGAAGGGCTCGACGAGTTCACGGACCCGGTGTCCAGCGGCGACGACACCGGACTGATCCACGCCGATTCGTCCTACGGTATCGACGAGGGCCTCAGCGGCAGTGCATCGCTCGACCTCGGCTCCGGGTGGTAGGTATTCGCCGTCACCCGCCATATCTCTACCTGGCGCCCGGTCGCGACGGCGAGCCTCGCGCCGTCCGGACTGAACGCCAAGTGGTCCACCCGTTCCGAGGTCGTGACCGGCTCACCCAGCGGTGTGCCGTCCGCAGCGTCCCACAGACGGACGTAGGTCGCCCCGCCGGTCGCGACAGTGCCTCCCGTCGGACAGAACTGGACAGTGACCAGCTCGGCAACGTCGACCCGGCAGTGGTCCAGGACGAAGCGGGGAGCCGCCTCCGGAAGATCCCAGACCCACACCTTGCCGGTCCGGGCGCAGGCGGCGGCGATCGTGCGGCCCTCGGGGCTGACCGCCACGTCGCGGAACTCGATGCCGGGGGTCGCGGCCAGTTCGGCCACGAGTAACCGGCGGTCGACGTCCCACACGAGGGCGGTGTGGCCGACGACGACGAGGTTCCCGCCGCCCGGCCCGAGGGCGGCGTCCGCGCCGACGACGGCACCGGACCCGCCGATCAGTCTGGTGTCGAACAACAGTTCGCCGGTGACCGTGTCCCAGACCCGGACCGACGTGTCCCCGTACGGCCCGCCGACTGTCGCGACGCGCTGTCCACCAGGGCTGAATGCGGCGTGGGCGATCGCGTTGGTCCGCGTCGACGCGACGGCGAGTTCCGTGAGCTGGTCGCGGCTGCGGCAGTCCCAGACCCGTGCCACCCCGTCGCGGCCGGCGCTGAGCAGCCGCCCCCCCACTTGGTCGTACCCGACGTCGGCGACCCAGGCGCCGTGCCAGATCGGTTGGGACAGCGCACCGGTCAGCGAGTTCCAGGTCCGGACAACTCGGTCGCGGCAGGCTCCGGCCAGCTCCACGCCGTCAGGGGCGAAGGCAACGGCGTTGACTGTTCGCGCCACCGGAAGGAACGACAGCAGGGGCGTCAGCGCCGGCGGCCGGGGTGGGTGCCGACGACCGGCAGTTCGCCGACGGGCTTTCTCTCTCACCGCTCGACGCGCCAAGCGGACCGCGCCGCGTACGACGGCTAGTTCCGGCGAGTCGTCGATCAGGACGGGTTTGCCGAAGCATTCGGCCAGCATCGTCGTGACCAGCGGGATGCGGCTGCTTCCGCCGACCGGCACGATGACGTCGACGTCCTGCCAGCGGGTGTTGCTTCTGTTTACCGTGCGGTCACATATGGCGATCGTTTCGGCCAGCACGGGGCGCAGGTCGTCCTCCCACTCCGCGCGCCGCAGCGTGAACGGCAGCATCGGTGTCCGCTGCAGCGAGGGCAGCATTTCGGCGTACCTGTCTACCGAGTCGGGTAGCCGGCGGGAATCGCACCCGCCGGCTCCCACGGATCCGTACGTGAACCTCTCGGTTCATACGGCTCTTACCGCCTGGCGAACGAGCCTCCGCAGTCGGTGACCCATGCCCAGTGGGCGAAAAGTCCGGGTTCGTTGGTGACGACCCTTTCCCACCAGGCTTCGAGCCGTTGTTTACGACGCAGCCGTCTGTATTTCTTGCGGTCCCAACGCATCAGGTAGGCGTTGATGCGCCGCAGGAGGTCGTACATCTGGGATCTGTTGAAATGACCCCAATAGTTCATCCAGCCCCGCACATAGGGGTTGATCCATAATGGCT